>JAJQEE010000096.1 GCA_021201865.1 Tannerellaceae bacterium
GGTATTCACCCGGGTGAATACCTGAAGTGATAGGGTGTTCACCTTTTATTTGTTCAATATTAGGTATTTACATCAAAAGGTGAATGGGTGAATACCTAAAAATAAATTATAGGGAGAGAACATAAAAAAACAGGGGGTAAACCTGTTGGAACCCCCTGTCATATAATATCTAAGAAATCTTTCTTATTTCAGTAATGCTTCTACTTTTTCTATGAAAGCAGCTTTCTGAGCAGCACCTACCTGTTTATCCACGACTTTACCATCTTTGAAGAATAGAATGGTCGGGATATTACGGATACCAAACTGGGCTACTACATCGTTGTTACTATCTACATCCATTTTACCAACGGTTACACGGCCGGCATATTCTTTTTCCAGGTCGTCAATGATCGGACCTACCATACGGCAGGGACCACACCATTCTGCCCAAAAATCAAGCACCATGGGCTTTCCGGAATTTACCAACCCCTCGAAATTGCTGTCTGTTACTTCTAAAGCCATATTATTATAATTTGTTGTTTATATTCATCTCTTTTTTGCGATTCCAAAAGTAGTAATTCTTTTGAACCGCACCAAAGACTCTTAGTTTATTTTAAAGTCAATCTTTTCATTTTCACTCAGAAAGTCGATCAATTCACGGGTTACGTTCAACCGGATATTCTGGGAGAAAAGATTAAGGGATATATTATGCTCTCCATCCATGACTCTGAAATATAAAAGACTATTCCCCGGACTGTTTTTGATCATGACGGACAGTTCGGTAATCATCGTCTCATCCAAATCATGGATGGGTACCGTAATGTTGATCTTTTCAATCAGTTTATCCTTCTCATCCTGTAGCAGTCGCATGGTACCGATCCGGAGATCCAGTTCTCCCTCCCGCCAGCGGTGAGGTTCTACCCGGGCCGTGATCAGGAGATACATTCCTACCCGGAGGAATTTATTGAATTCTACATAGTCATTCCCAAACAGAGCGATCTCTGCACTGCCGGTAAAGTCCTCAATTTTCATAACTCCGTAGGGGCTGCCTTTTTTAGTGGTTCCTTCACGGATATCTGTAACAATTCCCCCCAATAGTAGTTCACGTCCCATAAGGCTTTCCCGGTCATTCAATTCCGCTACTCCGGTGTTGCAGGCATAGGTAAGAATAATACGGTATTCATCTAAGGGGTGAGCAGACAAATAGATCCCTACCAGCTCCTTTTCCTTATTTAGCCGCTCCAGGTCACTCCAGCGTTCACAGGGAGGAATTTCAGGTTTAGCAATCGAAGCAAAACTGTCATCTCCGAACAGGGAATTAGCAGCGGTCGTTTTATCCATCTGGTATTTATTACCGTAGCGCATCAGCACCTCCAGGAAAATCTCACCTTTACCGCAGTCTGTAAAGAATTGTTCCCGCTGAATACCAAAGTTATCAAAAGCACCTGCCAGTGCGAGCGACTCTACGTTTTTCTTGTTGCATGCAGTCAGGTTGACCCGTTCCACAAAATCAAATATGTTTTTGAAAGGACCGTTTTTCCGTTCTTCTATGATATTCATCACTGCAGATTCACCTACCCCTTTGACTGCTCCTAATCCAAAGCGGATGTCTCCCTGTGGGTTTACACTAAACTTCAGAATGGATTCGTTTACGTCCGGGCCCAGTACCTGAATACCCATTGCTTTACATTCATCCATGAACTTCGTGATATCCGTAATGTTGGATAAACTCCGGCTCAGGACGGCCGCCATATATTCAGATGGATAATTGGCCTTCATGTAGGCTGTCTGATAGGCAACCCATGAGTAGCAGGTGGCGTGACTTTTATTGAATGCATAGGAGGCAAACTTTTCCCAGTCTGCCCATATTTTATTTAATGTCTTTTCATCATGTCCGTTCTTTTTACCTCCGGTCAGGAATTTCTCTTTCAGTTCATTCATCTTATCGATGAGCTTTTTCCCCATTGCTTTCCGGAGGGCATCACTTTCACCACGGGTAAAGTTTGCCAGCAAACGGGACAGAAGCATGACCTGTTCCTGATAGACGGTAATCCCATAGGTGTCCTGCAAATAACGTTCCATGACCGGAATGTCATATTTGATCTCTTCCCGTCCATGCTTACGGGCAACAAATGATGGGATATAATCCATAGGGCCCGGACGATAGAGAGCATTCATTGCGATCAGGTCTTCAAATTTGGAGGGTTGAAGCTCTTTCAGGTATTTTTGCATCCCGGCGGACTCGAACTGGAAAGTACCGGTTGTTTTGCCCTGGCAATAAAGCTCAAAAGTTTTCGGATCTTCGAGACTGATCTTATCAATATCAATCTTTTCTCCCCGGGTCAGATAGACATTCTCTACTGCCTCTTTAATGATCGAGAGTGTTTTCAGCCCCAGGAAGTCCATCTTGATCAAACCGGTTTCTTCAATGACGGATCCTTCATACTGAGTCACCAGCATCTCTTCTCCGGTCTCTTTATCTTTGGCCGTACTCACCGGTACTACATCCGAGATGTCATATTTACCGATGATCACACCGCAGGCATGTACACCTGTATTACGCACATTACCTTCCAGCATCTGTGCATATTTCAGCGTGTCTCTCATAATAGGGTCGGGGGAGTTTGCTGCTTCTTTCAATTCCGGGACATATTCAATGGCTGCCCGGAGGTTCACCTTTTTTACATCCGGTATTTTATCCGGCACTAATTTCGCCAGACGGTTGGAATCTGATAAGGGAAGTTTTTGTATCCGGGCTACATCTTTGATTGCTGATTTGGTAGCCATGGTACCATAAGTGATAATATGGGCTACTCTTTCCTGGCCATATTTTTCGGTTACCCAGCGCAGGACCTGTCCGCGACCGTCATCATCGAAGTCAACATCAATATCGGGCATGGAGATACGGTCCGGGTTCAGGAACCGCTCGAATAGTAAGTCATATTTAATCGGGTCAATATCCGTGATCCCCAGACAGTAAGCCACTGCCGAACCCGCTGCCGAACCACGTCCGGGACCTACAGATACCCCCATTTTCCGGGCTTCGTTGATAAAGTCCTGCACAATCAGGAAGTAGCCGGGGAATCCCATACGTTCCACGGTTCCCAACTCAAAGTCCAGACGTTCTTTTACTTCGTCCGATAGCGGTTCACCATATTTTCTTTTGGCACCTTCATACGTCAGATATTTAAGATAAGCATCGTCATTCTCAAATTCTTCCGGAATAGGGAAGTCCGGCATGAGCGGGCCATTATCAATGGAATAAAATTCTACTTTTTCTGCGATCTCCAGCGTATTGCGTAAAGCCTCCGGTACATCTCCAAAAACCTGATTCATTTCAGCCGTTGACTTCATCCACTCCTGCTTGGTGTAACGCATACGGTTTGGATCATCAAAATCTTTTCCTGTGCTTAGACAGATCAGTCGGTCATGCGCTTCTGCGTCTTCCTCATTCACAAAGTGCACATCGTTGGTTGCGATCAGCTTTACATTCATTTTCGCTGCCAGCCCGATCAATACCTCGTTGACCTCTTTTTGCTTTATATAGGTCGTACGGTCAGCGTCGGGCTTATCTGTCTGATGACGTTGCATCTCCAGATAGTAGTCATCGCCGAAGAGATCTTTAAACCATTGGATCGATTCTTCCGCTTTTCCGATCTGTCCCTGCATAATAAACTGAGGGATCTCACCCCCTAAACAGGCAGAGCAAACGATCAGATCTTCATGATATTTTTCCAGTAATTCCTTATCGATCCGGGGACGTCCATAAAATCCTTCTGTCCAGGAAAGGGATACCATTTTGATCAGGTTCTTATATCCGTTCAGGTTTTTAGCCAGCACAATTAAGTGCCATCCGCTACGGTCTTCCTTTTCTGACTTTTTATGTCGTCCGTTCCGGGCACAGTAACATTCGCAACCAAGGATGGGTTTGAAAACATGGGATTCAGATTCTGCTATCTTCTCAGATAGTTTTTTCATCCTCTCTCTTTCCTCTTCTGTCGGATTGTGCTTATCGTTCAGTTCATCCAGTTCTTTCCTGCAGTCTTTGATCGTACTGAGATACTTATTGTTTTTCTTCTTTACTTTATTATAGAATTCTTTTATTCCGAACATACTTCCATGATCGGTTACGGCAATGGCTTTCATACCATCTTTTTGGGCCTTATCAATCAAGGCGTCAATAGAAGCTTGTCCATCCAGCAAAGAGTATTGCGTATGGACATGCAAATGAACAAATGGTTCCATATATTTTTGAATGTCTTATCTGATTTTGAGAGTCTAAAGATACAAAAAAGGAATGGAATATATCAAGGAGAGAAAGTGGCTATAAGGATATTTAATATTTGGGATAGATAGAAGAAAGATGGATTATATCCTTTGCTATAAGGTAAATACAAAAGAAAAAAACGGAATTGTTTTTGTTATTCGGATGAAAAGCCCTACCTTTGCAAGCCGATTATTATCAAGTTTTACTAACAGTTTAGTTCTTAGCGTATTGTTGTCTCAGTGTCCGTGACAGGAATACAAAGGGAAAATTGTTTTTTTAGTTATTAATTAAATTAAATTTAAGCAGTGGATACTTTAAGTTTTAAGACCATTTCTGCAAACAAAGCAACTGTAAACAAAGAATGGGTCATCGTTGACGCATCCGGCCAGCACTTAGGACGTTTGTGTTCTAAAGTTGCAAAGCTTCTGCGCGGCAAGTACAAACCTAACTTTACCCCTCACGTTGATTGTGGTGATAATGTGATCATTATCAATGCAGATAAAATCGTTCTGACAGGAAACAAATGGAACGATCGTATTTATTTGAGATACACCGGATATCCTGGTGGTCAGAGACAATCTACTCCTGCGGTTCTGATGCAGAAAGGTGAAGACCGTCTGTTCAGAAAAGTAGTAAAAGGTATGTTGCCTAAAAATCGTCTGGGTGCTAAGTTATTGGGCAATATGTATGTATATGCAGGCACAGAGCACAAACACGAAGCTCAGCAACCTAAATCAATTGATATTAACTTACTTAAATAATAGCAATGGAAGTAGTAAATGTAATAGGAAGACGTAAAGCAGCAATTGCTCGCGTATATGTAAGTGAAGGTTCTGGCAAGATCACTATCAACAAACGTGATCTGACAAATTACTTCCCTTCTTCAATACTTCAGTTCGTTGTTAAACAACCACTTCAGAAATTAGATGTTGTTGAAAAATATGACATTAATATCAATCTTGGTGGTGGTGGTTTCAAAGGACAGTCTGAAGCGGCTCGTTTGGCAATTGCCCGTGCATTGATCAAGATCAATCCGGAAGATAAACCTGCGTTGAGAGCTGAAGGTTTTGTAACCCGTGACCCACGTGCAGTTGAGCGTAAGAAACCAGGACAGCCAAAAGCTCGTAAGAGATTCCAGTTCTGTAAACGTTAATATTATTTGTGAGTTTCTTACAGGTAAAACGAAGCGTTTAGTATCTAAATTGTCGGGATTTCTTTTGCATGCTGACATGTCGGAGGACTACCTGATGATTGATTTATAAACAAAGAAAGTAAACGATTTAAAAAAAGAATAATGTCAAGAGTTAATTTTGATCAGTTATTAGAAGCCGGAGTTCACTTCGGACACTTAAAAAGAAAGTGGAACCCCGCAATGGCTCCTTACATTTTCATGGAGCGCAATGGTATTCATATCATTGATTTACATAAAACAGTTGCTAAAGTAGACGAATCTGCAGAGGTATTGAAAAACCTGGCTCGTTCAGGTAAAAAAATACTTTTTGTAGCGACTAAAAAACAAGCTAAACAAATTGTCGCTGATAAAGCTTCATCTGTTGGTATGCCTTACGTAATCGAGCGCTGGCCAGGTGGTATGTTAACCAACTTCCCAACGATCCGTAAAGCTATCAAAAAGATGAATACGATCGACAAGATGGCAAAAGACGGTACATTTGATAATCTTTCGAAAAGAGAAAAACTTCAGATCACCCGCCAACGTGCAAAATTAGAAAAGACTTTAGGTTCTATCGTGGGTCTGACCCGTCTTCCTTCTGCTTTGTTCGTGGTAGATGTGATGAAAGAACATATTGCAGTGCGTGAAGCCAACCGTTTGGGTATTCCGGTATTCGGTATGGTTGACACAAACTCAAATCCTAACAATATTGATTTCGTAATCCCGGCTAATGATGACGCTACTAAATCTGTAGAAGTGATCTTAGGTGCTGTTTGCGAAGCGATCAACGAAGGTTTGCAGGAACGCAAAGCTGAGAAAGTAGATTCTGAAGCTGCTGGTGAAGGCGAAGCTCCAAGAAGAGAGCGCAGAGCGAAAGCCGGTGTTAAAAAAGATCGTCCTGTTAAGGAAGAAGAAACAGTCGTAGAAGCTCCGGTAGCTGCTGCAACTGAAGAAGCTAAAGAAGAAACAGCAGAATAAATATTTGGCCTCCGCCAAATGCAAGTAGTTAGTAGTTGGTAGATAGTAGTTAGTAGAATTATGAACGTATCATCAAACTACCAACTACTCTCTACTAACTACTTTTCATTTATACAAACAACAATAAAAAAATAAATATTATGGCAGTTACAATGGCTGATATTTCCAAACTTCGCAAAATGAGTGGTGCGGGAATGATGGATTGCAAAAACGCTTTACAAGAAGCAGAAGGTGATTTCGACAAAGCAATGGAAATTATTCGTAAAAAAGGTCAGGCTGTTGCCGCAAAACGTTCAGATCGTGAAGCTTCTGAAGGTTGTGTGTTAGCTATAAGCGCTGGTGAATTTGCTGCTATCGTAGCATTGAAATGTGAAACAGACTTCGTTGCTAAAAATGAACAGTTTGTTGCTTTGACTAAAGATATCCTGGATGTAGCTGTAGCAGGCAAACCGGCAACTTTAGCAGATCTTCAGGCTGCTCCTATGGCAGATGGACGTCCTGTTGAAAATCATATCACTGACCGTGTAGGTGTTACCGGTGAGAAAATGGAATTAGGTTTCTACGAATCATTGACAGGTGCTACCACTGTAGCTTATATCCATCCGGGAAATAAACTGGCTACTATCGTTGCATTCAACCAGGCTGGTGTAGATGCTCAGGTAGCTCGTGACGTAGCCATGCAGGTTGCAGCTATGAACCCGGTTGCTGTAAATGCAAATGAGGTTCCTCAGAACATCATCGATCAGGAGATGGAAATTGCCCGTGACAAAGCTCGTCAGGCCGGCAAACCGGAAAACCTGTTAGATCGTATTGCTGAAGGTGCTTTGCAGAAATACTACAAAGAAAATACGCTGTTGCAACAGGAGTTTGTAAAAGATTCAAAATTGACTATCGCTCAATATCTGCAACAACAGAATAAAGATCTTACTGTTACCGCTTTCAAACGCGTAACATTAAATGTGGAATAAGATCTGATTGATATATAATTGAAAGCCGTTTCTGTTAAAAGAAACGGCTTTTTTATTATGTTTCCTGCGCAGGCGGGAATCGCATAGGAACGAGAGCTTCGCCCTCTTTTTCTATAGATTACCGTATTTGCTTTTGCGATTCCCGCCTGCGCAGGAAACATAATTTTATGGGTTTAAGTGTTATATTTGTAAATAACTAATAAAGGAGAAGCATGAAACAGATTTCTTTTGACCAGGTAAATGATCATTTGGTAAATGTGATAAGTAAAGAATGGATGCTTATTACAGCCGGAAACAGGGAAAAGTTTAATACAATGACCGCCAGTTGGGGTGGAGTAGGATATATATGGCATAAGCCGGTAGTGTTCGTTTTTATCCGTCCTGAACGTTATACCTATGAATTCACGGAAGCGAATGACTATTTTACCATTTCCTTTTTAGGAGAAGAAAATAAAGATATTCATAAAGTGTGTGGCTCTAAATCCGGTAGAGATACGGATAAAATAAAAGAAACAGGATTAGTCCCTGTTTTTACAGACGCAGGAAATGTGACTTTCGAACAGGCGAGGCTGACATTGGAATGTAAGAAATTGTATGAGGAGATGATCCAGGAAGGAAATTTTGTGGATCCTGCCATTTTTAACAGATGGTATGGAGATCACGGGCGTCCTCATAAGATGTATATTGCAGAGATTGTGAATGTTTTTAAGAAGGATTGAATCATTTCGATTAAATAAAAATCCCCGGTAATGAATTATTACCGGGGATTTTTTATATAAGGTATTATGGGACCTTTTTATTTCAAAGCTGCCAACGCATTTTTAATACGGTTCATTGCTTCCACGATATTCTCATCCGAAGTTGCATAACTCATACGGATACACTCAGGAGCACCGAAGGCTGTACCACCTACACAGGCTACGTGTGCTTCTTCTAATAAGTACATGGCCAGGTCGCCTGCATTTTCAATTTTGCGGTCACCAGCTGATTTGCCGTAGAAAGAATCACATTTTGGGAACAGATAGAAGGCTCCCTGTGGATTGTTTACTTCAAATCCTGGGATCTCTTTTGCCAATTGAACGATCAGGTTGCGACGGCGTTCAAACGCTTCCCGCATCTCTTTTACCGGTTCCTGAGTTCCTGTATAAGCAGCTTCTGCCGCGATCTGGGAAACAGAACAAGGACCGGAAGTGTATTGTCCCTGTAGCTTGTTACATGCAGAAACGATCCATTGAGGGCCTGCAATAAACCCAATTCTCCAGCCGGTCATTGCGTATGCTTTGGAAACACCGTTTACGATCACTACACGGTCTTTTACTTCCGGGAACTGGGCAATACTTTCATGTTTACCAATATAATTGATATGTTCGTAGATCTCGTCAGCGATAATCGTGATGTTCGGATATTTCGCTAATACCTGGGCTAAACCTGCCAACTCCTCTTTCGAATATACCGAACCGGTAGGATTAGATGGTGAGCACAAAATCAATGCTTTTGTTTTTGGAGTGATGGCAGCTTCCAGCTGTTGAGGAGTGATCTTAAAATCCTGCTCGATACCGGCGTAAACAAACACGTTTGTCCCTTCTGCCAGTTTCACCATTTCAGGATAGCTCACCCAGTAAGGTGCAGGGATAATCACTTCATCACCAGCTCCGATAATAGCCATGATCACATTGCATACAGACTGCTTTGCTCCGTTAGAGCACAGGATCTGAGCTGCGGTATAATCCAGATCGTTTTCTTTCTTCAGCTTCTCAACAATAGCATTACGCAAACCTGGATAACCCGGAACCGGAGAATATCTGGAATAATTGTCATCCACTGCTTTTTTAGCTGCTTCCTTGATATGGTCAGGGGTATTAAAGTCAGGCTCTCCTACGCTTAAGTTAATAACGTCAATACCTTGAGCTTTCAGCTCATTACTTTTTTGCGACATCGCCAGAGTTTCTGAAGGCGATAAGCTTGCTAAACGATCCGAAACTTGTGTCATGTTGACTTAATTTGATAGTTTGTTTTATGTTGTTGCGACAAAAATAAGTAATAGTTGGGAAATATGAAACATTTTGGTAATGAAAGAGGCCGTTTTAAGAGACGGATTATAGTTAAATCTACTAAATGGTAGTGTAATTATAAACTCTTTCGTCCGGATCTCTGAAGTTGTTCTTTCTTAACCGTCGTGTTTTCTCTTACTTTATATTATGTAAGATATGCCCCATCCGCTCTTTCTTTGTTCTCATATAGAATTCATTGTACGGGTTCGTAGCAATCTCCATCGGAATATTTTCTACCACTGTCAGGCCATAGGCTTCCAATCCAACCCGTTTAACCGGGTTGTTAGTGATCAGGCGCATTTTTTTTATTCCTAAATGACGCAGGATCTGTGCACCTACTCCATAATCCCTTTCATCTGCATTATGTCCCAGATGTAAGTTTGCATCTACCGTATCTAAACCCTCTTCCTGTAGTTTGTAGGCTTTCATTTTCTCCATCAATCCGATCCCCCGGCCTTCCTGATTCAGATAGACTACTACTCCCCGGCCCTCTTTTTCGATCATCTCCATGGATTTTTGTAGCTGTTCACCACATTCACACCGGAGAGATCCGAAAATATCACCTGTTGCACAGGAGGAGTGCATGCGAACCAATACCGGTTCCTCACTGGAGATATCTCCTTTGAAAAGAGCAATATGCTCCTGCCCATTGCTTTTCTGAAGGAAAGGGATTAGCCGGAAGTTCCCGAATTGAGTAGGCATATTCACTTCTACCCCCATCTCAACAATCGATTCTCTTTGCAACCGGTAAGCGATCAGGTCATGAATAGAGATAATCTTGATATCATGTTTTTTGGCTACTTCCATTAACTGGGGCAGGCGGGCCATACTTCCGTCTTCATTCAGGATCTCAATCAGGGCACCCGCAGGATATAAACCGGCTAACCGGGCCAGGTCTATAGTTGCTTCCGTATGCCCTGCGCGACGCAGAACCCCTCTTGAGCGGGCACGTAAAGGATTGATATGTCCCGGTCTGCCGAAATCGGTCGGTTTACTTTTCGGATCTGCTAATGCCAGGATCGTTTTTGCACGGTCATGGATGGAGACTCCGGTGGTACAGCCATCTCCCAGCTTATCTATCGTAACAGTAAAAGGGGTTTCCAGTATAGAGGTGTTTGCAGATACCTGCATTTCCAGTTCCAATTCCTGGCAACGTTCTTCTGTGATCGGAGCGCATAAAAGGCCGCGACCATACGTTAACATGAAATTGATTTTCTCGGGAGTTATTTTTTCTGCAGCAATGATAAAATCACCTTCGTTCTCTCTGTCTTCATCATCCACTACAATGAGGAACTTTCCTTCACGGAAATCTTTTATAGCCTCTTCAATAGTGTTCAAGTTGAACTCGCTCATATATCTTTATTTGTTTCTTGATTACGTTCAACAAAGGTAGTGTAAATATCTGTATACACTTTCGTTAAGAGTGTGAAACAACTATAAAGCGCCAAAATATCAAATCCGGATCACTCTTCTACGGAATAGGCCTGGCGAATCATTTCTGCAAGCTCCTCACTGACCTTTTTTACTGCCTGTACATCCTGTCTTAACAGTTTTCTTTGATAAGTAGCAATAAAATAGATCGGTAGACCTACCGGAATAAATATACCCAGGACAATTCCGATCTGGCGGTTTATTTTAAATTTAGTCTGATTATATCCTCCGATCAGGGGATAGTCCATTAATTTGTTTAGCATAAGGATCTGATCGGTATTGTTCAGCTCTTCTACGATCTCTTCCATTTCAGTGGCAATATGCTCTGCAGTATGATCTTTGGCACCCTGTCTCCAAAAGGTAAAATAGTTCAGCCAGCGTCTGTGACCATCCAGATAGACCTGGCATTCGTTTGCCAGTTTTTCTAACCGGGGAAGGAGCGTCTGATAATGTGGTGTATACATGATCACCTCTTTTTTCTCTATTTTCCGTCCGGAACGTCTGCCTATCAGATTTTTGAGTGCATTCAGATAGGTATCTGCATCCAGGATCACAGAATCGTTAACCGCTTTATAGGTTAAAAATACTCCCAAAGGAGTCAGGACAAATGAACTTAACCACATTCCCTGCCATGCCTCCCAAATGCCATCCCGGGCCATTTTAAAGCCTAAATTATCTATGATATAATAGATAATAAAGAGAACTACGGAGATGATCACCGGCATGCCGAGTCCCCCTTTCCGGATGATCGCCCCTAAAGGTGCACCAATAAAGAAAAACACCAAGCAGGCGAATGACGGGGTGAATTTTTTATGCCACTCGGTCAGGTGGCGTCTGAGTTTATAAGCTTCATCACCAACCGTAGCTGCTTTGAAGAAATATTCTGTTTTGACATTATCCACAGAAGTTTTAGCCCGGTTCAGGATCGTTAGTTTATCACTCGCATCGGTTGTCTGATATAAACTATCATAATTCAGGACAACGGCAGGGGCCTGAATTTGATCAGCTTCTTCCGGCTTTTCTTCCTCTTTTTCTTCTTCGGATTTGTTCGGTTTGTTTGTTCTGGAAGTTAAAGACTTTCTGTAGGAATTATCATATATACCCAGTGAGTTGATCTCTTTAATACTGTCTAAATGAACGGTCATCGAGTCAATAGAGAGTTGCAGATCTTTAATGTCTTTGCCAATGTACTGATTTTGAAGGAACGTTTCATCTGTCCGGCTGAAGTTTGCATCAAACTCAATCAGAATATCTTTTGTCTTGAAAGTCTCTCTACGGTACGGAACTGCTTCTTTTACCCGGGTGGTTCCCGACTGGTTGTTTTTTATGTTCTCAAAAGATTCACCGTCAAACATGGAGAGAACCAGGAATAACTTATCTTCCGATGTTTTTAGCCGTCCGGAATCGGCTACGATCACCCGTGCGTTATTGAAACCATCCGAATAGTCATAGATCATCATATCTTTCAGAAGGCCTGTGTTATTATCTTTATTTTTTACGTATACACTGTACCCCGTGATCTCCGAGTAGAATACCCCTTCCGGAATATCTAACTCCGGGGATTTCTGCCTCATAGAATATAAAAGGGAAAATAACTTAACCTGTGCAACAGGCATCACGTTGTTCTGGAAGTAAAAAGCTCCGATACTCACAATGATGAGGCAGACAATTAGCGGACGCATAATACGGACTAAGGAGACACCGGCAGCTTTCATGGCCAGTAACTCCAGACGTTCCCCTAAATTCCCAAAGGTCATCAGGGAGGCTAATAAAATCGCTAAGGGAAGTGCCATAGGCACTAAAGAAAGAGCTGCATAGAAGAACGTTTCCGCCAGAATAGATATTTCCAATCCTTTTCCAACCATGTCGTCAATGTATTTCCACAAAAACTGCATCAATACAATGAACAAACATATGCCGAAGGTCATAAAGAACAGCGGCAGGAAAGTTTGCAGCATGAATGTATATAATCGTTTAATTTTCAACATTACCTAATTCCGGTTGAGAGGACAAAAGTAGTCAAAAAACGATAGAAACCTCTTCTCTTATGTAAAACAAATCTAAATGCCTAAAGTACGTTTTAACTCTTCAATTTGAGTATCCCACAATTCGATGGAATCCTGTTTCTCGTCAGGTTCGGCAAAATCGGTTATTTCAAGTGCAGTAGCACCTGTTAACTCTACAGTATGTATTTTGAATTCAAAATAAGCATCCTCTTCCTCTTCATCTACCCAACGGTAACGTATACTAATTTCCGGTTTTAAGGATAAAATTTCTGCTTCCTGCTCATCCTTATTCCATCTGAATGTATAAATGTTATTGTTAATAGAAACATCATCAGAAAACCATGCGGATAATCCGGGAGGAGTGGTTAAGTGGTTCCATAAACTGCGTCGGGAAACTTTATCAAAAACGTATTCGATATGAAATTTCTCTTTCATCATTTATCCAAAAATATTAATTGCGGGGCAAGGTACGTAAAAGATTCGGAAACAGCCAATTTATCCTATGAAAAACAATCTGTTATTAACATATTTGCCCATATTATATTACAGAATGACCAATTTTTTTCTTTAAAAGAGTTGCAGAATATAAAAATAACCACTACTTTTGCAGCGTTCTTAACAAAAGGAACATGGCGAGATAGCTCAGCTGGTTAGAGCGCATGATTCATAATCATGAGGTCCCCGGTTCAATCCCGGGTCTCGCTACAAATAAAGAAGGACTTGCAGTTTGCTGTAAGTCCTTTTTTATTTGTGTCTCATTTGCGCACGGATTATCTTTTCTGATCACTCTTTTACCCCTTCAGGAAAGAAAGATATCTTTGTTTCGCTTCCTGTAGCTTTTCGCCGGCTATTTCTACATCTTTAAAGAAGGAAGTGCTTATGGTGACTTCTCCTTTTTTTTATGCTTTTCTTCCAGTTCCCCACAATTTGTCCATTGTAGAGTATGACCGGATAGAATATGCCGAAATTATTAAATGCTTTGGGATAATCTTCTAAAGACAGTGCGGCCGTCCGGTCTTTGTAACTAATCAGATATTCGTCAAAAGGAGGCATTAAATGAATGACATCTTTTTCAATCGTATGCCCTTTATAGGAATGATGAAAATATAGTTCCTGATTATTAATTGTCTCTTTACTTAATTCCTGATCTATGAGTAGGATCGCTTTTCTGGCATCTTTGACCGTTAGGCCGGACCACCAGGTAAAATCCTGTAAGGAAGCTGGGGAATGACTTCGGAAATACCGGGTCGCTAACTTAGCTAATGCTTCTTCTTTGTGTAATTCTTTCTTTACCGGGATGCGTTCTTCGACTAATGCATACGTTGCTTTTCTTCCTTTATCAATCCCACTACAAACCATCCCTTCTGGCTCTGCATGGAACAGGAGGCGGGCTATCATAGGGGCATCTGTTTTGAATCCCAGTTGATTGAATTCTTCGGTTATTTCCTGTTTCGTAAGATGACGGTTTCCTGCCAGTGTTTTTCCAAGCAGGTCGTAATATTTATTATAAGCCATATCCGGAACCTTCATATATTTCGCGTAGGATTCATTGGTTAACTGGAGGCGGTCACACGAAAGTGTAAGCATCCACCGCAAATCTTCTGCCGGGACCAGATGCCAGGTAGGACGCATGATATGTGTCCGGACAATTTCTCCTTTCCGGAGGGCCTCCTCTATTGTGGAAAGCTGCGGATGATTCAGACGGAGTCCTAATGCCCATCTGACCATGGAATAATCTTGCGCCTGCATGGCTCCCATCCATCGGACGAGATCTGCCGGGTGATCGAACTGTGGGGTTGCTAATTGCTGGCTAAGTTGCCGGATTGTGGTGATCATATGTTTTGTGAGATAAAAGAAATATAGTAAAAAATATAGGGAGAGAAAAGTGAAGTGAACCCTCAAAGTTTTTTGTCCAACTTTGAGGGTTCACTTCAAGGACGAAGGCTTCCGGTGTTACCGGACTCTTTCCCTGTATTGTTTGTAGGACTCTTTCTCCGGTTCAATGCTCCATCCGGAGATCACTCCACCATAGAAATAGAAATTCACTTTGAAGGTAATCTGGCTGTTTACATCTGTCACTTCGTAGCATTTGGTGGCTCCGTATTCGTCCACTAATTTGTATTCAAACAGATTCAGCTTATTGATATTATTGTTTTTGCTGAAATGGTCAGCCACCGCATCTGCTACCGGTTGAAGAGTTGCATCTCCTTTAGGAGCGTTTTTGACCAGCCCGACGTATTCATCGGAAGTATTGGCAGACAGTAATGCATTTGTTGTTAATTGCTCCAGGGTCTCCCAGGAAGTCTTTCTCACTTCCGGTAATCCCGCTGCTCTTCCGAGACTGACGTATGCGAGCATCCGGGTATGGATCGCATTCATAATGCCCCGGTTTTCAAAAGGATTTGTATTTACTGTTTTTCCGGAATGGACTGGGAATATATGATTGGCCCGTCTTTCCCGGGCGTTGTCAGCGTATGCTTTGAACCTGCTGCGAATTTCGGGTGAACGTAGGCCGTTTACAGTAAAAATTGCAATTCCTTCTGCTCCGTTATTCAGTGCGGCATCCATGCATTCAAACATTTCATCTCCATCTGTTGCCATCATCCCGCAGTAAAGCGTGGTGTTGGGATTTTTATCCCGGACGTTATCTAAAGTACAATCAGAAATAAAGCTGACATCCCCTGTATAGAAGTTGTGATAGACCATCGGAAAAACAATATCCAGATCCCATTTACCCCAATCCTGGCGAACCATTTTCCGTGACATCGCCGGAGTCGGAAAAGGAGAAGCTGCCATTACTTTGCCATAGGAGTGTACTACTTCTGCAATCTCGTTCGCAACTTCCGTGATCTGGTCACAACGAAACTGCAACCAGGTCTCATCCGTTGAAGGATCATCCTGTTCACGGGGATCATAGCCATATTTACTTTGGAAGAGTTCGATCATGGCCGGATGATATCCATAATCCCATTCCGGGTATTCCCGGTCCTGAACAATCCCATATTTAGGCCATAAGGTAGTAGGCAGGATCACATCCACAAACCGGTGATAGTCGATGGCGATCCCGTTTAAACCTTCCACTTCGCAATAGGCTTTGATCTTTTCTTTGATATAAGCTCTCACTTCCGGTAGGGCAGGACACATAAACTTATAATAATCCACATAGGCTTTCGTGTCCGCCAGACTTTCCCCGTTACGGTTCACACTAAACCATTCCGGATGTTCCCGCAGGATCTTTTCCCGGTCATGTTCCAGGTTCATAGTCCATAACCAGGCATATACTTCAATGCCATATTTGTGGGCAACCGGAATCGCTTTCCGGTACTCGTCCGGAGTAGCTGCATTCAGCACCAGCCCATCAATTCCGGTTTCCTGAAGCACTACACACACGGAATCAAAATTCATGTCCGGACGATAGTCCAGCCAGGTCCAGAACATGGGATATTCTTTGTTTGGTTGCTTAGTCTCTGAACAGGCAGAAATACTGATTACCAGAATGAATAGAAGAATAGGAAATCTGAGGTTTCTCATGGATATATGATTTTAATAATTGAATGTATACATATGGCAGATTGAGATTACAAAAATAACTTTTTCTATCTAAGGATCCCATTCTGCGGTATATTAATTCCATAATTTACCTCTGGCAATCGTATTTTTTATTCCTTTTATTTAACTTTACCTGCCACCGTGCAGATAACAGATTATTCATTCACTTTATGATACTTTATTTATATGAAAAAACTGATCTTTATGATCCTTTTGATGACCATTATCATTCCCGGAACCTGGGGACAGGGAAGCCGGGTGTATGAAACCCTGACCCTGAAAAGTGAGATCCTGAAAATGGATCGTAAATATGCGATCTATCTGCCGGAAGGATATGAACAGACAGACCGGAGTTATCCGGTTCTTTATCTTTTGCATGGGGGAGGAGATGACCAGACCGGTTGGGTACAATTCGGCCAGGTACAGCACATTGCGGATCAAACGATTGGGGAAGGAAAAGCGGGCCCTATGATCATTGTGATGCCGGATGCCAACACCGGGGTAAGAGGCTATTTTAATGCGGCTGACGGTTCATTTGAATATGAAGACTTTTTCTTTCAGGAATTGATTCCTCATATTGAGAAAACCTACCGTGTGCGGAGTGAAAGACGTTACCGGGCAGTGGCCGGACTCTCCATGGGAGGTGGAGGTACGATCTTCTATGCCTTGCATCACCCGGAAATGTTCGCAGCAGCAGCACCTCTAAGTGCAGCGACCGGAAACTGGGATATGGAACAACTAAAAAAGCGATTGAAAGATTCCGGTTCTAAGGCAACCGGTCAACAGATCGAAAACTACTATCATCGCCATAACATAGAAAGCCTGATCAAAAATGCATCTGAAGAAGAACTAAAAAAGATAAAACAGATCCGTTGGTATATCAGTTGCGGGGATGATGATTTCTTATATGAAGGGAATAGCCTGATGCATATCCTGTTCCACAAAAACGAGATCTCTCATGAATATCGTGTAAAAGATGGTGCACATACCTGGACCTATTGGCGGGATGAATTACCTATAGTCCTGGAATTCGTCGCCAAATCGTTTATGCAGCATTAAAGTTTTATTTCCCCTCTTGCGAGTCTGTGTAAAAACTCATTTATAACTCCAACTACCTTATGAATTGTAAGTCATCAAAGGTTACCCTTAGTCAAGAACCCCGAAAGGGGTTGCCTGTGAATAACCGCGGGTGAAACCCGTGGTAGGAAGAATCACTCTCTGCATCAACCCGGAAAGGGTTGCACCCCCTTCCCTTAGTTTGCATTAGATTTATCTTAAAAAGAAAAGGATAGTAAATATCTGGAGAGAGTTGGGTATAAGAATTTTAGAATAATGAAGAAAAAACAGTAGAGGTTAATCCTTACATTTGTTGTATTAATGTAAGGAATTAACCGACTAATAAAGGTGAACTATTGACCCCTGTAGAGAAACTCTATACCCCGATTCAGACCTTTATTAGTCAAGCTGTAGTTACCAGATAGAAATCCAGGTTTTCATGCCTATTAAGGGAACTAGTACAAAACAGCTTTCTGGTTAATTCCTATTTTAAAACACAGTAAAGTTATGAAGAATTTATTTATTGGAATTGACTTTTCTAAATTAACGATCGATGTATCTTTTTTTGAGCGTGAACACTTTGGAGAATTCTCTCACAGACAGTTCTCAAATGACAAAGACGGTTTTAAAGAAATGCTTGTATGGCTCAAAAAAGAGACCCGGATACCTACTTCTCAGTGGATGTTTTGTGGTGAGCATACGGGGCTTTACTGCGAACCTTTAAGCGAGTATCTGACCACAAAAGGGCTGTTTATATGGATTGACTCTGCCCTGCAAATTAAGCTATCCATGGGTATCAGGCGATCCAAAAACGACAAAGTGGATTCAGAACAATTAGCTTTATATGCCTACCGGTTCCAGGACAAAGCAAAAGCGTATGTTATACCTTCAAATCAGCTCAGATCCCTTGGACTCTTACATGCTTACCGGGATCGGCTGATCAAAGTAAAAGTAAGTCTCTTACAGGCAGCCACTGAAATGCGAGCGGTTATAAAAAGAGATCCCACAGCACGTTTTATTTATGAGAAAACTATAGGGCAGGTAAATAGGCTCAAAAAAGAAATAAAAGAGATTGAGAAGAAAATGCTTGAATGTATAAAGAAAGACCCCCTACTGGATAAGAGTTATAAGCTACTGACAAGCATTATAGGTATCTCTCTTGTCAATGCTACGATGATGCTCATTTATACAGCAAATTTTACCCGGTTTCTTTCAGCCAGAAGTTACGCCTGTTATGTGGGGGTAGCTCCTTTTGCCAGGGACTCGGGAACCAGTAAGCATGCTCCACCCAGAATAAGCAAGATTGCCAATAAAGAAATAAAAGCTTTACTAACTCAAGCGGCCCGATGTGCAACAAGGTTTGATACACAAATCAAAGAATATTATGATAGAAAAAGAAAAGAAGGTAAAAAAGAAAGGGTGGTCATCAATAACATAAGAAACAAAATAATCTATAGAGCTTTTGCCGTTATCAATCGACAAAAGCCCTATTGTGAAAATTACTTAATAACTAATTAATAACAAATAATCACTTGGAAATTAACATAGAAATCGGGGT
>JAJQEE010000203.1 GCA_021201865.1 Tannerellaceae bacterium
GTCGTGCATATCACCAAAGTTTTCTCCCAAAGATTCCAGGAACTCATGACGGATATGTTCCATATAGCGCTGGTAATTCGAATTATTCACAACTCCCTGCAAATCACACTCATAATCCCGCACTTTCAATAATAACTCAAAAGCATATTTCTTTTTCATATCAATTCTTTTACAGGGTTAGGAACCAGTTTATACAATTTATCCGAGGGACGGATTTTCTCTTTTACTTTAAAAGAAAATCGTTCTCCTTTCACTGTTTCTTCCACAGGTTTCAGGTTTACCCGAATCTCTTCCACCGTCTGCATAAGAGCCCCCGTAGTAGGACCGGTAATCAGAATCTCATCCCCGACTTTCAGGGTTTGTGCCTCCATCTCAAACTCTGCGACTCCAATACTACTAAAATATTTTATACCTTTTGCTACATACACTTTTTTCCGGGTTGCACCTGAACCATATTTACTACTCCATTCACCCAACCGTTGACCCAGATAATAACCATCCCAGAAACCACGGTTAAAAACACTCCGAAGACGTTCATCCCACCCGGTAATCTTTTCTTCTGTAAAGGTTCCTTCACAATAAGCCTTTACTGCTTCTTTATAACACTCAGTTACAATCCTCACATACTCAGGTCCCCGTGCACGGCCTTCAATTTTAAACACACGCACTCCGGCATCCATCATTTTATTCATAAAATGGATAGTCTTTAGATCCTTGGGAGACATAATATACTGGTTTTCAATATCCAGTTCTATATTACTATCCTTATCCTTCACCGTATAGCCTCTGCGGCAAATCTGCATACAGGCTCCCCGGTTAGCCGAAGAGTTCATTTCATGAAGGCTCAAATAACATTTTCCGGATACAGCCATACACAAAGCCCCATGGCTAAACATTTCTATACGGATCAGTTCACCTCCGGGTCCTTTTATTTGCTGTTCAATAATCTGCTTATAGATTTCATGGACCTGTTTCAGATTCAATTCACGGGCCAGAACCACTACATCTGCAAAACGGGCATAAAATTTAAGAGCTTCCACATTTGTTATATTCAATTGAGTGGAAAGATGAACTTCCTGACCGATAGAAATAGCATAGTTCATCACAGCGACATCCGCTGCGATAACAGCAGAGATTCCCGCTGCTTTAGCCGCATTCACAATCTCATACATGTAAGCCAGATCCTCATCATAAATAATTGTATTAACCGTCAGATAACTCTTCAGACTATGTTCTTTGCATATATCTACTATTTTATGGAGATCATCAATTGTAAAGTTATTGGAAGACCGGGAACGCATGTTCAACCCTTCAATCCCAAAATAGATTGAATCCGCTCCTCCCTGAATAGCCGCCATCAGACTCTCATAAGAACCTACCGGTGACATAATTTCAAACTCTCTTTCGCTTATCATTTCTATTACCTTGATTTATACCACAAAGATACAGGTATTTTTCCTTTTAATCTATTTTAGTTAGCTTTCCCATTCATAAGTCAAAACATAAATTTATAAGAAAAGGCCTCTTTTCATTCATAGGACAAGAGTTTTTGATTTTTTTATCAGTAGATCATTATTTATTATCACAAAGATTTTTTCCATTTAAGCCATTCTCCTTCTATATAAAGAATTTGATGTACTTTTGTACCATATTTATATTTATATGAAAATAGGTTCTATTGATCTCGGAGAGCGCCCTGTCCTCCTGGCACCCATGGAGGATGTCACAGATATATCTTTTCGTCTGATGTGTAAAAAGTTTGGAGCAGATATGGTGTACACTGAATTTGTTTCCAGCGATGCTTTAATACGTCATGTAAATAAAACCCAACAAAAGCTCATCGTCTCAGAAGAAGAAAGACCTGTAGCCATACAGATTTATGGAAAAGAAGTCGGTGCTATGGCAGAGGCCGCCCGCATCAGCGAAGCAGCAAAGCCCGATATAATTGATATTAATTTTGGTTGTCCTGTGAAAAGAGTAGCAGGTAAAGGGGCCGGAGCTGGTATGCTGAAAAATATACCCCTTATGCTTGAAATAACTAAAGCGGTAGTAGATGCAGTCCATATTCCGGTAACAGTGAAAACCCGTCTCGGATGGGATGTTCACAGTCAGATTATTGTTGAATTGGCTGAACAACTACAAGATTGCGGAATCGCCGCTCTTTCTATTCATGGGCGAACCAGAAGCCAGATGTATACAGGTGAAGCAGACTGGACCCTGATCGGAGAAGTTAAAAATAATCCTCGTATACATATTCCTATTATTGGCAATGGAGATATTACCTCTGCTGAAATGTGTAAAGACTATTTCGATAAATTTGGTGTAGATGGTATTATGGTTGGCCGTGGAAGTATTGGAAGACCGTGGATCTTTCGGGAGATTAAACATTTTCTTCAAACAGGAAACCCACTTCCACCGGAATCTTTTGATTGGTATATTAACATTTTAAAACAACAAGTTTTAAATAGTGTTTCAAAATTAGATGAACGAAGAGGTATATTACACATTCGAAGACACCTGGCTGCCACTCCACTGTTTAAGGGAATACCAGACTTTAAACAAACCCGGATCGCTTTATTACGTGCTGAAACCGTGGAGACACTTTTTGAGCTCTTAGATGAAATCCCGGTAAAGTATAATTTACGATAGATTGGGCAAAAATAATACTGACAATTTTCTGACGTTTTATCTGAGACATTTTTTATAGTATATGTTACAATTATATACAAACTGGCTGCAAATTCATTTTATATTTGTCGCAGAGTTTTTTTCATAGTATTTTAGATCTAAGGTTAACAAGTCTTTACAATGAAGGAATCGTGAGATTGCCTCTTTGAAGAGCAAAAAACCGTCCCGTTATTAACGAGGACGGCTTTTTTTATTTTATACAGAAATTTCCAGGATTAAAATGTATATTTGTAAATATGAAAAGCAAAAGTAAATTTTACGTTGTTTGGAAAGGTCTGAATCCGGGGATTTACGAGCATTGGGAGGAATGTAAATTACAGGTGGAAGGGCAGGAAGGAGCAAAATACAAAGCGTTCGATACACGTGAGGAAGCTCTGAAAGCTTTTGAAAATGGATTTGAATCATATATCAAAAAAACCAATACCTTTAAAACCAAGCCGCTAACTAGTTATAGTTCTTCTAACAAACCTATTTTAAATAGTATTTCTGTGGATGCTGCCTGTAGCGGAAACCCTGGTGATATGGAATATAGAGGAGTCTATACAGCAACAGGGCAGGAAATTTTTCATATAGGTCCACTAAAAAAAGGGACAAATAATGTAGGAGAATTTCTCGCATTAGTACATGGACTGACCTTTCTTAAAAAACAGGAAAGTACTCTTCCTATCTATTCAGATAGCCGCAATGCCATTACCTGGGTTAAAAATAAGAGATGTAAAACATTGCTGGAAAGAGTTCCTGAGAATGAAGCTATATTTGATCTGATTAAACGAGCAGAAAAATGGCTGAAAGAGAATACTTATACTACTACTATTTACAAATGGGAAACAAAAGAATGGGGAGAGATTCCTGCTGACTTTGGCAGAAAATAAATTCAAAAGTTTTAAAGATGCTTTCAAATATACCCATAGTGATTGATTGTAGTAAAATGAAGAAAGAAAATACAGGGTTATATTCTTTCTGCCTTCATCTTACAAATGAAATACAAAATATAGCCCGGTCAGAAGGAAAATCTATTACTATCTTTGCCTTTCAAAAGACCTTCTCTATATTTCCATCCGACATACATAAAATAAAGATTCAGCCATGGAATACATGTTTCTTTTCTCTTCCTTCCCGTTATAAAATATGGCATTCAACCTTTCAGTTAGGAAAATATCTTCCTGACGGAAAACAAAATAAAATATTAACTGTTCATGATTTAAATTTTTTGTATGAACGGAATAAGAAAGGATATGCCTCAGGGATAAAATTATTACAGAAACAGATTGACAAGGCTGATCAGATTGTAGCTATCTCAGAATATACAAAGCAAGATCTGTTAAAGCATATGGATCTACATGAGAAAAAAATAGAGGTCATTTATAATGGTTGTGAGAGATATAATGGTCCGGTAAATTTACCAAAGGCATATGTTCCCAAAAAAAGTACATATTTGCATTAGGAACATTATTAGCTAAAAAGAACTTCCATGTATTACCCTGCCTATTAGTAGGAAATGATTATGAGTTAATCATTTCGGGAAATCTATCTCCATATGCGAATAGTATCATGGAAGAAGCAAAAAGGTGGAATGTCGAAACACGGGTTCATATCACAGGACCTGCAAAAGAGGAAGAGAAACATTGGTATCTGTCACACTGTTCAGCATTTGCGTTTCCCTCTATAGCAGAAGGATTTGGGCTACCTGTTGTTGAAGCAATGTATTACGGTAAACCTCTATTCCTATCTTCCAAAACAAGTTTACCGGAGATTGGTGGTTCTCTGGCTACTTATTTCAATGATGAATTTGACCCTGCCGGAATGCAAGAAGAGTCCAGTAATGGAATGTATCGTTATGAAGCTACAAATCTGGAGAGTAAACTCAAAGAAAGAGCAGTACAATTCTCATGGGAAACCGCAGCTGAAAAATATTGGAGAATATATAAAAGTTTATTAGAAAAATGAAAATCGGTTTTGATGCAAAAAGGATTACAAAGAATAAAACCGGATTAGGGAATTATAGTCGTTTTGTTGTAAATGGTCTTTCTACCTATTTTCCGGAAAACGATTACAATTTGTACAGTCCTAATATCGGTAATCCTGATTTAAAAGCACAAGTAAGAAATAGCCCCCATATAAATTATCATTACCCTTCCGGTATTTATAAGAAAAGTACCTCTCTTTGGCGTTCCACAGGAATAATTAAGGATCTGAAAAAAGACCGGATTGACCTTTTTCATGGTCTGAGCAACGAACTACCCTTAACAATTGACAAAAGCAATATTCCTTCCGTAGTAACGATCCATGACCTTATTTTTCTGAAATACCCAAACTTATATAAATACATGGACCGGAAAATTTATTCATATAAATTCAGGCAGGCATGTATTCAAAGCAATCGAATCATAGCAGTAAGCCAAAAGACAAAAGAAGACATACACACTCTCTTTCAGATACCTGAAAATAAAATTGAAGTAATTTACCAGGGTTGCAATCCGGTTTTTGGACTTCCTGTTCCCGAAGAGAAAAAGAAAAAACTAAGATTAAAATATCATATTACAACACCTTATATTCTATATGTAGGAAGTATAGAGGAAAGAAAAAACCTGCTTTTATTAGTAAAAGCTTTCAAAGATATAAAAGAGGATATCCGGTTGATAGCTATCGGAAAAGAAACCGGATATACAAATAAAATAAAATCCTATATAAAAGAATACAACCTGGAAGAAAGAGTTCAGATATTGAATAATATACCATTCGAAGAACTTCCCTCTTTTTTCCAAATGGCAGACCTTTTTGTTTATCCTTCTTTCTATGAAGGATTCGGCATTCCCATTCTGGAAGCTCTAACTGCTAACATTCCCGTAATTGCTGCAACAGGTTCCTGCCTCGAAGAAGCGGGAGGTCCTCACTCTTTATATACGGACCCAGAAAACCCGGAAGAACTAAGAGACATGATAAAAACAGTTCTATTAAATACTTCGTTAGCCAACCAAATGCGTGAAGAAGGAAAAGAATATATCAAACGTTTTAGTGAAAAGAAATTAGCCTCTGACATGTTTAATCTATATCAACAGATACTTGGATAACAAAAGAAGAGATTCAAATATATTCTATTCTGAAAGAAGTTTTTCCGGAAAAACTGAACCACAATCATGTTCTCTCAAATAGGTTTCATAAACCACTCTTTTTTTCCGGATAAATTTTTTATGGACACGAGAATAGGCCCGGAATATAGAAGCGATGCTATTATACAGGCGATACCGGAAAGCTGGAGGCAACAAACAGTCCTTATGACCTTTTTTCCATGCTTTAAAAGAAAGACGAAAGGTATAATTCCGAAAAAAATGAGCTCTGTATTCCAAAGCTGAAGAAACAAACCTATTCTCTTCTAATTGCCGGTATCGGGCATATTCCTTACAAATAGCAATGAAAACATCTCTGGAAGTACACAACCGGGAAAGATTCTTATATACATCTTTCATGGAAAGTTTCCGGAATTGCATGCGGTTAACATCTACCAAATAAAAGAGAAACTGACCATTCTGCTTTTTTACTAAAATATTCCCGGGAGAATAGTCGATGTGATAAACTCCTGCACTATGTAAATCAGCAGTATATCTGGAAAAAGCAATCCTCAGATCTTCATCTTCTTCACGAAAAAAGTCCATATAAGGTCGTATAGTTTCTGCATTTTCGACCAATAAAGAAATATAATAACTATGGGATAAAAATCCACTTGAAAGAACTGCTACATATCCCACCGGTAACGGAGTCATAAATCCGCGTTTGATGATCTCTACAGAATGTTCATACGAGCGTCTTGCTTTTGATTTCCTGACATATGTATAAACAAACCGATTAATCCACAGAGGAATTTTAAAACTCTTTACAACTATGGAAACAGTTCCTACCTCAAAAGTCTTCAGGACATTCCGTCCTTCATAAATGACTTCACCACTTTCCGGGAAAGCAGACGGCAAAGTTTGTAAAAACACCTTTAGATAATTATATGTAGGGTTTATAACTATTTTCATTGATCAAATATGCATACTTAATTATCCTGCAAAATGTTTTTTACTTTCTCTATAATCGTTTCCGGATCTAAAAGAGACATACAAGCCCAATCTCCCCGGTAGCAGGGCTTCTGACCAAAAGCAGAACAAGGACGGCAGTAAAGATCTAATTGAACAACATCTTCCGGATTTTGCTTATATCCATAAAAGCCGGCAAACGGATGAGTAGCTCCCCAAACAGAAAGGACGCGGGTCCTTACTAAAGAAGCAAAGTGCATATTTGATGAATCCATGCTAAGCAGAAGATCTAACTGACTCATGAGTCTTAATTCATTATCTAAGGAATAACATCCGGCCAGACTTTTCACATTTGAATAAGTATCGGCCCAGCGTTCAAGGATTTCTTTTTCTGCACCTCCTCCACCAAACAAAAATAGGGTGAAATCCTTCCTCGCTGAAAGACTTTTCACCACTTTTTCCATATACTGAATAGGATAAATCTTTCCCTGATGTTTGGCAAAAGGGGCTATTCCTATCCACTTTCCTTCTTTTTGTGCAGGCAAATCCTTTAAAAAAGAGAGACAGACGTTTTCTTTTGCAAATAAAGAAATAAAGTTATCCGTATAGGCTAATCCCGCGTTTTTAAAAACATCTGCATAACGGATAATAACAGGTTTCAAGGGTACTAAAACCTTATTTGTCTTTCTTGTCAACCGTTCCCGTTCTTTCCTCGCTTTATCCAGAACAAATACTTTTATTCCTTTGATCCGGAAAAAGAAACGGATCAATTTTGAACGAAGCACATTATGCAAATCTAAAACCAGATCAAAGTGATAATGGGAAGAAAAACCGGAAGCAAATTTTATCAATCCTGCCAGACTTTTTTCAGCACCTTTGATATCAATTCCCACTACCCCTACATTCTCCGGTCTGTTTATGAACAGAGGAATCAGAAAGGTTTGAGTAAGGACTGTAAAAGAGACCTCCGGATTAGCTACAGCAGCCGAATAAATAACCGGAATAGTCATAGCGACATCTCCAATAGCAGACAAACGGATAATCAGGACCTTAGTCATTATTTCTTACCGTACAAAACCGGATTTAATGAAGGATCATTATACATTTTCATCTGTCTATAAACTTTCATGTATTTATCTCCTTGCTGAATATCCTCCAACAGTTGATCCAATGCTGTGGACAGATCCTTTCTCTGTTCAAGCAAAACCGCCAGTTTTTGATTACAGGCGGCCATATGCGCTTCTTCAGCATCCGGCCGGTTGGCCTCCTGTTGCATATGGTATATTTTCAATACCAGAATAGATAAACGATCCACTGCCCAGGCCGGACTTTCCGTATTGATCGTTGCATCTTTCTTTACAATCACCTCTTTATAAGTATCCAGAAAGTAACTGTCAATCAGCTCCACTAAGTCCGTACGATCCTGATTAGACTTATCTATACGCCTTTTTATCAAAAGTGCCTGCTCCGGCTCAATATTTGGGTCCCGGATAATATCTTCCAGATGCCACTGAACGGCATCAATCCAGTTTTTCAGATATAAATAATATTCAATACTTTTTTCTTTATAAGGGTTATGGATAAGGGCATCCACATGATCTGTCACATGATAATCACCTGTTGCCTGCTCAAATATCCCCAGGCTTAGTTCGCTGAATGTCATAGCTTTTATTTACTTACTGAATAATAATAAATACAAAGGTAGAAAATCTTTTTACACTATAGCTATCTTGTTTCCACCGACCTGCTTTTTCCTTACTCTCCAAAGGAAAAAGCGGATAATCCATCCTATATACTATCTTTGTGGTTTAAACAGAACGAAATGAAAATAATAGCAGATCAGACGATCCCCTATTTAAAAGGAATAGTAGAACCTTATGCTGATATACAATATCTCCCTTCCAGCCAATTCTGTCCGGAAAAGATTAAAGATGCAGAGGTCCTGATTGTTCGCAGCATTGACAAATGCAATGAAGAGCTTTTAAAAAAAAGCCAGGTAAAACTAATTACTACAGCGACAATCGGCTTTGACCACATAGACATCAATTATTGCGATACACATGGTATCATCTGGAAAAATGCACCCGGATGTAATGCAGCTTCTGTAGGACAATATATAGGTAGTTGTCTGGCTCATACAAGTATCCGGACTCAAACGCTTCTTGCAGGAAAAACAATTGGTATCATCGGTGCAGGACATGTGGGAAAAGAAGTGGCCAAAGTCTGTAAAGGATTAGGATTAAAGGTTCTGCTAAATGACCCTCCAAGAGCAGAGAAAGAAGGATCTGACCACTTCGTAACATTGGAAACGATCGGGAAAGAGGCAGATATTATCACTCTTCATACCCCTCTGAATAAAACAGGGAAGTATGCCACTTTTCATCTGGCTGATGAAAACTTCTTCAATAAACTTCAAAGAAAGCCCTGGTTTATAAATGCTGCCAGAGGGAGTATACACCAGACAGACGCACTGCTATCAGCTAAAAAAACCGGAAAGATTAGTGAAATAATACTGGATTGCTGGGAAAATGAACCGTTTATTGATCCGGAACTATTATCCGTTACCTCCATAGCCACCCCACATATCGCAGGTTTTTCTGCGGATGGAAAAGCAAACGCGACCCGTATATGTCTGGAAAATATAGAAGCATTTTATGGTATTCATATAGAAGGCATAAATAAAATCTCCCTCCCGATTCCGGTCAATCCCATCATTGACATGGATCTATTCAAAGACTACCGGATAGAACAGGCTCTTTTAAGCACTTTCAACCCCATCCGTATCGATGAGGCATTCAGATCTCATCCGGAAAAATTTGAGTGGTTCCGGGCAAACTATGACCACCCGAGAGAATACAGAGCCTATTCCCTTATTCACGGAACACCATTAGAAAATAAAATAGGAAAGGAATTAGGTTTTACGATCTTATGAACAACGAAGCGTACGACCTAATCGTAAGATAGTAGTCTGGCTAATCCCGTTCAGTTCACACAACTTATTGACTGTTGTACCATATCTTTTGGCAATGGCACCCAACGTATCACCAGATTGAATTTTATGATAAACAGGCTCCTTACTATCAGTAGTCACCTGGTTAACATTCGTAGTAGAAGCAGCAGTATTTTCTTTGGAAACTACCGCCTGTTGAACAGCCTGTTTTTTGTTATTTTCCTGAGCCGGAGGATTATTTACCTCCACTTCAGCACCTGCGGAACAACGCAGCGATTGTCCGATACGAAGAACCGAAGTACTCTTAATTCCATTCAGACGACATAGTTCATTCACTGTTGTACCATATCTTTTAGCAATAGCACCTAATGTATCCCCGGATTTGACCCGGTGATAAACCATACGTGAATCAGAAGAAGTATAGATATTACTATTACGTCCGTTAATCTTCACATTCTTAAAGACATACAAATCTTTATGAGGTACCCCATGATCAAAGTCTATAATTTCTGCAGGATCAATCGCCTGCCCTAAGAAACGGGTTTCAAAATGCAAATGAGAACCGGTAGAACGTCCGGTATTTCCTCCCAGGCCAATCGGTTCACCGGCACGAACAATATCATTTACATTTACAATGAACTTAGACAAGTGCCCATATACTGTTTCAAGCCCATTCGGATGACGGATCACTAAATAATATCCATATCCTGCCCGTTCAAAACTACGAATCCGTACTTTCCCGTCAAAAGCTGCACGGATGGTATCCCCAGTGTAGACTTTTAAATCGATTCCTCTATGCATACGGCGTCTGCGAGGTCCATATTTAGAAGTTACTTTTATTTCTCCGTCAATAGGGATCACGAAGCTGGAACAATCGATCTCATAAGAATCCGGGAAATTAATTTTATTTGTCTGGAAAGGATTCGCATACCGGTTATCCCAGTTAGAAGCATATAGTTCATCCGCAGGAAACATCAAAGCTTCTCTCTCAAGAACCTCCTTCATACCTGCTTCATCAATTGTTGCCAGTTCTTTTAATATGGATTCCTTCCCGTTAATTCTGTCAGCCATCAGCTCGCTAACCCTCTCTTCCATTAATTGCTGAGGCTGGATTTGAATTTCCTTCTTTTCCGGTTCTTCTGCCTGTAGGTTGATAGTTAACAAAGCAGAACAACCTATGATAAATAGTGCTCTTATACTCATTACAAATAGTAGTTCAGTTTGAATTAAAAACTTAATAAACAGAGGGACAAAACCATATTCCCGCAAATTAAGCTGGACGAATTTCGCAAATTCCTGTAAAACATACAAGTTATGCCAGTGCTAATTTTTTATAATAGATGTATCAGGATGCCAACATTAAAATCTAAAACTTTAACAAACAGCAAATTAAGACTTCTACATGTTTTATAACATATCAACTAATTAACCCCCAGTTAACCTTTTTTGAGAACAACATTTTCAACCTTTCGTTCAGTATTCTATGCTTCCCGGACAATAACTCGGGATCTTAATACAAAATCTGTTGTGCGATGTCACGGGCTAATTGCAGGATCTGTCCATCAGATGCCAGATTAGCTATTTTCAGATCAATACCCATTCCACTTTGCTGGGTACCTTCCAGATCCCCATGCCCTCTGAGTCTCAAATCCGCTTCTGCAATTTCAAAACCGTTATTACTGTTCACCATAATTTCCAGCCGCTTACGGGTTTCATTACTAAGTTTATAGGAAGAGACCAAAATGCAATACGACTGTTCTGCCCCACGTCCTACCCGGCCACGTAGTTGGTGTAACTGGGAAAGTCCGAAACGTTCGGCACTTTCAATGACCATTACCGACGCGTTCGGTACATTCACTCCTACCTCAATGACAGTAGTAGCCATCAATATCTTTGCTTCGCCGGAAATGAACTTCTGCATCTCCGCCTCTTTGTCTGCGGCTTTCATCTTTCCATGCACCATACAAACCGTATATTCCGGAAAGATCTCTTTAAAAAGTTCAAACCCCTCCTCCAGGTTTTTATAATCCAACTTTTCACTTCCTTCAATCAACGGATAAACGATATAGACTTGCCTTCCTCTCTCAATCTCTTTTCTCAGGAACTCATGCAATTGAGCCTTTTTATTATCATACCGGTGCAACGTTTGAATCGGTTTACGTCCGGGAGGAAGTTCATCAATCACCGAAACGTCCAGGTCTCCGTAAAGGGTCATGGCTAACGTTCGGGGAATAGGGGTAGCAGTCATCACCAGGACATGAGGGATCTGTCTGTTCTTTGTCCATAAACGGGAACGCTGTTCTACACCGAAACGATGTTGTTCATCAATAATAGCCAAACCTAAAGAAGAAAACACAACAGACTCTTCAATCAACGCATGGGTTCCTATCACAATCTGGATCTCACCGCTTGCAATTTCAGGAAGAATCTTATTCCGCTCTTTCTTTTTAGTAGAACCAGTCAGCAGGGCTACCTTAACATCCATCCCTTTCAGGAACTCCATGACAGTAGCATAATGTTGATTCGCCAGGATCTCCGTAGGAGCCATCATACAGGCCTGGCAATGATTATCTACAGCTAACAGCATAGCAAGCAATCCTACTAAGGTTTTTCCACTCCCTACATCTCCCTGAACCAAACGATTCATTTGACGACCACTTCCCATATCTGCACGGATTTCCCGTACGACCCGCTTCTGAGCATTCGTCAATTCAAAAGGCAGATGGTTTTTATAGAAATCATTGAAATAGTCTCCTACCTGAGGGAAAACAATGCCCTTTAGTTTCAGCTTACGTGCAGTCGCCGTGCGTAAAATATTCAATTGGATATAAAACAGTTCATCAAACTTTAATCTCACCTGCGCCTGTTTGAGTTTTTCTGCGGATTCCGGGAAATGAATATTACGGATAGCCTCTGTTAAGGAAACCATGTGAGTACATGCCAGTACATCCGGAGAAAGAGTTTCCGGAACCTGCCAGTTTAACCAATTAAGCAAGGTATATTGCAGATTTTGGATGGCTTTGGAATTCAGAAAAGACTTTTTCATCTTTTCTGTAGTATTATAGAAAGGGGTTAATCCTCCGGCAACCTGATCTGCGTTTTCCACCGGATCAATCTCCGGATGAGCTATGTTGTAATTATTACCGAACTCTGTTGGTTTGCCAAAAACAATATAGTCTTTTCCTATTACATACTTATCTTTGACATAGGCGATCCCTTTAAACCATACCAGATCAATTATGCCGGTTCCATCTGTAAAACGTCCGATCAGCCGCTTAGTCCGGCCCTCTCCCACAATTTCAAAAGAAAGGATCCGCCCTTTCAACTGAATATAAGGCATGGTACCCCGGATCTCCACGACCTTATAAAAGCGGCTTCTGTCCACATATTTATAAGGAAAGTAGAACAGTAGATCCTCATACGAGGAAATACCGGCTTCCTGCCTCAATATTTCTGCTTTTTTGGGACCTACTCCCGGCAGATAGGTAACAGAACGGTTATGAAGATCAAGCATTTTTCTGAAAACTTAATTGGATTTAGAAAAGAGAGCACCGGCAACTAATAAATCAAACGGGTCAGTGATCTTTATATTTTCCCGGTTACCGGGAACCATACGGATCTTATGTTCCATGGCTTCCACTACCGAAGCATCGTCTGTAAAAACAGGAGAAAAAGTTTGCTTATAGGATTCCAACAAAAGATCAGAGCGGAACACCTGTGGAGTCTGAACCGTGTAATATAAACTCCGGTCAACGGGGATACTCTCTTCCTTTTCTTTTTTACGTAAGGAATCGATCATAGGTAATGCCGGAATAGCAGCTCCCGAACGCTCTGCCTCCTCAAAACAGGCTGAGATCACATCCGGCGTAACAAAAGGACGGACACCATCGTGCACAGCAACAAGCCCATCCGTATGAACAAACCGCAGTCCGCTCAACACCGAATGAAAACGGGTTTCGCCTCCGGTAGCGATCTGATGAGGGATCTTACATTTCAACTCCTCACATAACATTTGCCAATATCCCTGATGATCGCTGGGAAGGACTAATATCTGCCTGACAGTAGTATCCCAGTGATAAAATGCCTCCAGGGTATGCATCAAGACGGGCTTTCCCTCAAATGGGATAAACTGCTTTGGTAAATCAGATCCCATTCGCAAACCTTTGCCTCCGGCTACTATGATCACATATTTGTCCATTATTCTAATTCTTCCAGTACCTTCTTTACCTCTTCATCCACTTTATAAAGTTTTTCTTTACAAAGTTTGACCAAACGGGTGGCTTCCTTCACTTTCTCAGAAAGCAAATCCACATCCAGATTTCCACTTTCAATATCAGCGACAATCCGGCGTAACTTTTCGACTGCTTCTTTATACGTTTCTTCTTGATTACTCATATCTGTTTTTTATTTATTCCACTTTACTATAAACTTCCAAATCTGCAAACAGGGTAACCAAACGATCTCCGGATGATAACTGAGTTGCTTTTTTTATGATTTCTCCCTCTTTCAGTGTTAAGCTATATCCTCGTTGAAGAATATAGTCCGGAGAAGCCAACTTAATGAACTGCTCAGTTAACCGGATAAATTGAGAAGCTTCCCCCACTTGTGTCAGGGCTGTTTGTCTCAGTCGTTGCTGCAAATGGTCCAACACCGTCCGGTTCCTTGACAATAAATTAGAAGCAGCCACCGGAAAACGGGTTCCCAAAAACTGAAGCTGAGAACGATGCTGTTCGATACGGTTTAAAGTAATAACCGGTAACCGGGCAGTAATAGATTGTAATATATTTTTCTCCTGCTGCAGAGTCACTTGTGCTGCAGAACAAACCCTTTGTTGCAATTCATCCAGTTCCATAGCAGCAACATCCATCCGGTGAATCAGAAATTCAGCCACAGCCGTTGGAGTTTTCATACGGGTATGAGCCACTAAGTCCAGAATAGTATCATCCCTTTCATGCCCGATCCCCGTAATAACAGGAAGAGGGAACTGAGCACAATTAGCAGCCATTAAATAAGAGTCAAAACTATTCAGGTCCGAAGTGGCACCTCCTCCCCGGATAATAACGACCACATCAAAACAATCCACATATTGATAGATCCGTTCCAAAGCAGCAATGATGGAACTCTCTGTTTTTTCACCCTGCATAATGGCCGGGAAAAGTTTCGTATAAAAAGAATACCCCTTTTTATTATTCACTAATTGAGAGATAAAATCCTCATATCCTGCTGCTGTGGGAGAAGTAATAATGGCAATCCGGGTAGTTAAGACAGGCAAAGTCAATTCTTTATTTAAAGTATAAACTCCCTCTTCCTGCAACTGACGGATGATCTCCATGCGTTTCCGTAGCATATCTCCCAATGTATAAGCCGGATCTATATCTACCACCGTCAGGCTAAATCCATACACTTCATGGAACTCAATAACGACCTTTACCAGCACTTTAATGCCAGAGGAAAAGCGCTGTCCGGTCTCCATTTCAAAGTAAGGTTTCAGCATACGGAACGTCTTTGCCCAGATATTCCCCCGGGCTTTAGCAATGATCTGACCGGTGTTCAGATTCTTTTCCACAAATTCCAGATAACAATGGCCGGATGAAGCATTCACACGCACATCACTCATCTCTGCTCTGACCCAGTAAGTGTCAGACAGACGATCATGTATTACCCCCTTTACCAGATTATTCAGTTCCAGCAAAGAAAACTCCCGTCGTTCGGTTGGTAGGTTACTTTTGCTTCTTAGCATGTTTCAATCCTTCTTTATAGGCCTTATATACATCCGGTATACCATATCCCAGTTCAGCATCCGGTTTTTTGTGTTGAGAGGAAGTACTTTGTAGCAAATGGATCAATTCCTGATTACTCAACCAGGGTAGTGCCTGCCATAAACAGATGCTCAACCCTGCCACAATCGGTGTGGAAAAGGAAGTTCCATTTCCATACCGGATATTTCCGAAAGCATCAATCACCGTACTACCCGTACCTAATGCCACCACATCCGGCTTCACCCGGTAATCAGCCGTAAAACCGACAGAACTAAAAGTACTTTTATTTTTGTTACCGGTGATAGCACCCACCGTTAATATATCTTCCGCATCCGAAGGAAAAGTAATTTTCTCCCACCGGCTATTCCCTTCATTACCCGCACTGACGATCATCAACATTCCTTTTTGTGAAGCCAATTGTGCCGCACGGCTGATAAAAGAGGTTTTCCCATCCAGGTCCTCCACACTATAATTCATTTCATCCTCATCAAAATTGAAATATCCCAAAGAAGAAGAAACCACATCTACTCCTACACTATCCGCATATTCCACAGCAGCCGTCCAGTAATCCTCTTCAATCGGATATTCAGAACGCCCATCCTCACTTTTTATTAGTAAATAGGAGGCTTTAGGAGCTGTACCAACCATCAGGCCGGGAAGATTCGCTGCCATACAAGCAAGAACCTTTGTCCCATGATCATCTCCCTCAAAGACACTACGTCCGGGAAAAACCATATTCCGGGTTCCTATCAACCGGAGAGAATCAAAGGCACTGATACGGTCCACATTCATAAAACCGCCATCCAGCACAGCCACTTTCAGCCCTTCTCCTAAAAATCCCTGTTCATGGAGCTTAATACCGTTCAACATCTTTATTTATTCTTCTGCATACCCATACACATTTTTCAAAAGCATATCCCTCGCCTCCAGACGATCTTCTGACGTTCTTTCCCCATAATAAGGAGCTTCCGGATCCCCTTTCCAAATCCATTTAACCGAGTCTACAATCGTTAATTCTTTGACCCGCCCGGCAAACAAACTATCCCGGGCCACCATCACCACAGTGGATAACCATTTACTCTGCACGACCAGTTCACCGCCCAATGCAGACAGAGAATCTATATAAACCGGAGAAATAGGCAGATCGGTAGGACCTACTTCAATGCCTCTTTTTTGTCGTCTCTCCAATGCTGCCGGAGACAAAAATGACTCAGGACGCTCCAGAGTATACTCTGTCTCCCCTTTCTCGTGCAGATAGATCCGGAAACAGTAGCTCTCATCTGCATAGAGATCAGAAAACAGTACGATCAGAAGACATATAATAAAAGAACGGTTACTCATCCAAAACAGCTATATAAAATTATTTTAGCAAAGATAACAATCCTGCGGAAATATGACAAAAGAGGATAAAAAGGAAAAAGCCCGGTTACTCCTCAGGAGGCCGGGCTTTTAAAGACATATAAATCGCTTTCTACTCTTCAGGTGTATAAATAGGAATTTCCCGTTTCACACTCTGTCTCAGGGAGATCAAAGTTTCAGTGGCTGTCACACCGGGAATTTCCTGGATCTTTGTATTCAACAACTCCATCAAATGTTTATTATCACGGGCATACAATTTAATAAGCATCGCATAAGGACCGGTGGTAAAATGACATTCCACTACTTCCGGAATTTTTTCAAACTCAGGAACGACATCTTTATACATTGATCCTTTTTCCAGCTTAACGCCAATATATGTGCAGGTATTAAATCCTAAAATTTTGGGGTTAATGTGATAACCTGAGCCGACAATCACGTTCATATCGATCATACGCTGTACGCGTTGATGAATAGCAGCACGGGATACACCACATTCTTCAGCCACATCCTTAAAAGGAATCCGGGCATTCTTAGAAATAATGTTTAGTATCTGTCTGTCCAGCTTGTCTATCTTCTCCATGTCAATCGCTTTTCTGTGTTTTTATAAATATAATATCAAAAGTATGTAATTAATTTGAAATATATATCATATTGAAAGAAAAAAGTAACAAATAAATAATAAAAGCGGATGAAATAATGTTTTTAAGCATATTTCACCCGCCTTTACCTATTAAATAGGTAGCTGTTTCTTATTCTACGATTTCCAACAGTTCCACTTCAAATTTTAAGGTACTGTTTGGTTTGATCATCTGTCCGGCACCCCGTTCTCCATAAGCCAAATCTGCAGGTACCCAAATAATATATTTGGAACCTACCGGCATCAATTGAAGAGCTTCTGTCCATCCACGAATTACTTTTGTTACACCAAAAGTAGCAGGTTCTCCTTTTTCTACTGAAGAGTCAAATACACTTCCATCCAGAAGAGTTCCTGTATAGTGAACTTTTACAATATTATCAGCAGTTGGCTTCGGACCATTTCCTTCAGAAACGACCTGATACTGTAGTCCACTTTCAGTAGTGATCACACCGGATTTTGCTTTATTTTCTTCAAGGAATTTTTCCCCTTCTTCTTTTCTCGCCTGCATTTCTCTTTCCTGAGCAGCCTGAAAATAAGTATTCAGATAATTCTGAGCCTCTTCAACAGAAATTTTGTAAGATTTGGTATCTTCTTTCATACCTGCCTCCAAACCTGCAAGAAACAAATCTACATTAAGAGGTTCACCAGGTAAAGTTGCAATATTTGGCCGAAACCCATCACCCTGAACCAATCCTAAAGCGTAACTCGCACTATCCAGATCTTTTTTCAGATTTACACTTCTTTTTGAATCACAGGAAGTAGCAGAAATACCTAATGCTACGGTAACCGTAGCAACTAATACACTAATTTTTTTCATTTTTCTTTATGCTATTATTTTTATTCTATTGATGTTATTTATTTTACTAAGTCTAACAATTCCACTTCAAAAATCAAGGTACTGTTCGGTTCGATCGCTTCACCGGCTCCATGTTCTCCATAGGCCAGGTCAGAAGGGATGAAAAGTCTCCATTTTGAACCTACAGGCATTAACTGCAAGGCCTCTACCCATCCCGGAATCACTTGGGAAACACCAAAAACAGCAGGTTCACCACTTTGTAGAGAACTTTGAAAAACCGTGCCATTAATAAATGTTCCATGATAATGACATCTTACCTTATCCGTAGCCGTTGGGATAGGTCCTTCCCCTTTTTTCAATATTTCATACTGCAGTCCGCTGGGCAGTTCAACCACACCGGCTTTATTCTTATTAATCGTCAGGAACTCTTCTCCGGCTTTTTTATTAAGCTCTAATTTTTCACCCTGAAGTTTAGTGAAATACTCATTAATTACATTTTTAGCTTCATCATAGCTAAGTTCAGGCGTTGTTCCTTCTAAAACGGCTTTTACGCCTTTTACAAAATCTTCTACCTGAAGATCATTGATACCTGAGTTCTGGAAATTATTTCCAATACTTAACCCAAGCGCATAACTAACTTTATCCA
>JAJQEE010000022.1 GCA_021201865.1 Tannerellaceae bacterium
GTCCTACACGTATCGTATATTCCTGTTTATTGTTTAGTCAGGAATTGTCTGTTTGCAGATAATTTCTTTTGTTGTTGCGCAAGGGTCTGGGGATCCAGTTGCAGGAGACCAAACCGGTGGCAAAAAGACTGTCCGTCCTGCGTGACCCATTGAAGAAAATGATCTAACCGGTCATCCTGCCCGGCAGTATAGATAAATCCGATATATCCAACCGGTACCGCTTCTGCCGTACGGGCTTCCAGCCACTCAATGGTCCGGTCTATATCCGGTTGACTGAACAACTCCTGGTGTTCTTTCTTTACATCCAGCGGTAACAGAACCAACTCCGGTTTCAGCCGGCGGGTTTCCAGATCAAACAGGTAAGGCAAGGCATTATACATGATTCCGGTCGGATCCTTCTGAAGCGCATTCAACAGGAAACGGTCGTCCCCGGAAATACGTGCACCTTTCAGGTCAGACGGAATAGACCCAAAATGAGAGGCAACGACCACACTGGTAGCAGAACGGTTTCCGGCATAAACAGTCAATTTGTCTTCGACCTTCTCTTTTTTACTCTTTACCTCTTCCAACGGGTCTCCGGAAAAGAACAGTTTACGGACCTCTTTCTTACTCCATTTCCTGCCTGTAAGATCATTTAAATAAGGATTGTCTTTTGTAGTAGCAGGGAGTAAAGCATATCGCCCGGTATACACCACCTCCTTGCCTGAGGGGATTTCCTCCGGATCATAGGACCGGATCACTAATTCCACGGCTTCTTCTTTTCTGTCTTTCCCGGCAAGACGGATAGAAGCGTCCGGATACTGATCCTGATAAGCAGCAATCCACTGTTCCACCAAAGGAGATGCAAATCCCGATGCCTTAATATATACCGCCGGGGAATCTTCCTCTGCATTCACAAACAACTGGAAAATAAACAAACTCACGACGACTCCGATTAATTTTTTCTTATCCATACCTTCTATTCTTTTTACCTTATCAAAATACTCTTTTCTTCAAAGACATCTTAAAACACAAAGCAAAAGTAAAGGTTGGATCCTGAGCACCCAATACCATTTTCGCGGTATTTCCCTACTCCACAGGAACTACCTCTTCCTCCCGGAGAGCCGTTAAAAACACATTCATAAAGAGAGAAACTTACAACCAGCACATCAAAAACTTATTGGATGCATTTCAATTCCTATAGAAAATATCTATAAAGTAAAACAAAAAGTGAGACAGAAGAAGAGCTTCTGTCTCACTTTACCAGCTATATTATTCTTATTCTATTCCGTAATCATACGAAAACTGGTGGCATGTACACCTTCAACCACCTGCTTATTTTCATCCACCCGGTCCAGACTTCCGGTTCCTGTCTGGTAATAATGAACCTCTCCATCATTATCCGGAGTCAAGGTAAGAAGATCCCCAAAGATCAGGAAGGTTCCTTCCTTCGCACGGGTAGTGACTCCATCCCCTAAGTCCACCGGCTCAATCCGGTAACGGTTGTTATCAAATAAAACTAATTTCGCTTTATACGTCTGGGCTCCATCCCACTTAGAACCTTCATACACTCCATAATAGCCCAACGAGTCAACCTCCTGTCCGCCATAACGAAGCGTTTTATCCTCACGGTCTTCTACATATTCCTTATCTTCTGTACCGTAATAATCTTCGGAATACTCTTTTTTCTTATTATTGCATGCAGTGGTAAACCAAACCAGCATACATATATAAACTACATATTTCATTTTTATCTTTTTATAGTTCGTTCAATCACCATTAGATATAAAACGAAATAGTAGTAAAATTGTTCATTCATAAGCAAACAAGTAAAGGGAAAAGGATAAATCTCCGTTTTATGATCTATCTTTGAGTAGATCTTTTAATTAAATATACATTTGTTTATGAGTAATTCCTTAACCAGAAGACTGATCCTGTTCCTCGTTTGCTTCCTTCTCTGCTATCCATTCACCATCCGGGGACAGGAACGCCGGATCTTATACATCGGTGATTCTATTACAGACGGCAATTGGGGAGGTGGGAACGGGAGTTCTGCCGAAAGAAACCACTGGGATCAGAACCATCTCTTTGGGAGCGGCTACATGTACCTTTGCGCAGCGCACTACACGGGTAAGTATCCGGAAAAAAACTTTACGTTCTACAACCGGGGGATTAGTGGCCACACACTAAAAGACCTGGAAAACAGATGGAAAGAAGATGTTCTGGAACTCCGGCCGGATGTCCTTTCCATCTTGGTCGGCACCAATGACATTCACTATCTCTTAGAAGCAAAAGGCAGTTCGTTTGATTGGGATGAATGGGAAAAGCGGTACCGGAGGTTACTGGACCAGGTACAGGAGGAAAATCCGGCTGTCCGGATCCTGATAGGATCTCCTTTCGTATTAAAAGCCGGCTGGTCCGGGGAAGCTGAAAACTGGCCCCAACGGAAAGAATGGATAGATGAATGCGCCGGGATCTGTGAGAAGATTGCAGCAGACTATCAGGCCATATTTTTACCGTTTCACAGGCTGTTTGAAGAATTACAAAACACCTATACGGTTGCTCCGGAATATTGGATGTGGGACGGAATCCACCCAACGCCCGCCGGACACCAACGGATGGCTGAACTATGGATTGAAAAGGCAGGTCTCTAAAATCAACTTCCATTTCAATCCACTTCCCTTAATCGTTTATCCCGTTTTTATCCTTCCCCGGTCTTCACCGGTATCCGGTTCGTATAATTCTGTGGAAACGGCCGGTTCTCATGCGGTCCCCGCCTGCGCGGGGAACTATGTCTTTTTATTGTTACTCTTTAGGTAAATAAAAGTATAAAGGACTATAGTTCTTTCTGTTTTCCCTATAACCAAATCTTAGGCCCACGGCCGTAGGCTCTTAAGCCCATGGCCGTGGGCTATAGAGCACTTGGCCATGGGCTATACAGCCCACGGCCGGGGGCTAAAGATTTTCTTACATCCTACCGGAAAAAAAGTATGGATGCAATAAACTATTTTTCCTATTCCAGACTGATTTTTGTTTATCTGATCACCGGAAAGAATATATAAAGAGAAACGAGGCTTAAGTCCGTGGCTCCGGTTCCGGTATGCTAATTCCGGCAGCTTTGGCTATTTGGAGGGATTGGATCATCCAGGCCATGTTATTGCCTAAGGTACGCATGATTTGCATACCCTCTTTATCATTTCGCACCTCTTCCGGCGTATTCCCATATACCATATTCCAATAACGGGAAGAAACGACCGGCATATTATTGATCGTGAAATACTTGTTTAACTGGTCCACTGCCTGAATAGAACCACCCCTACGGCAGGAAGCAATCGCTGCACCTGGCTTGTAGGCCATCTTTTGGGAAGAGGCAAAGAACAGGCGATCCAGAAAAGGGGTAATGAAACCGGATGCGGATGCATAATGAACAGGGGTTCCGAATACAAAGCCATCGAATTCCTCCAGCCGGTCTATCACCTCATTCACCGTATCCTCTATTACACATCTGGCACTTTCACGGCACGCTCCACACCCTTTACAACCGGAAAGAGCCTGACTACCTACGTGTAGCATTTCGGAGTCAACACCACTCCGCTGTAAAGCGCCGGCCACTTCCGTCAATGCCGTATAGGTACACCCTTCTTTTCTGGGGCTTCCATTCACCAGTAAGACTTTCCGGGAAGTTCTACTTTCCTGGTTTACTAAAGTATTTTTATCCATACCGAATGCCGGAGTCAGGGAAGCGGCAGTCCCGCATCCCATTAACAGCATATTCTTTAAAGCATCGCGTCTGACCATGATCTGTTTCTTTTTATTGGTTTGTAAGAAGGAAAATGAATGAGATAAGATATTCTAATTTACCTGTGCGAATGTATCCCTTTTCTTTCAAAAGTTCAAGGTTCAGGGTTTGTAATTTAATGAGCCCGGAAGATTTAATAAGCAATATAAAGGTCTATAAATCCGTAGTTCCCCGCGCAGGAGAATCAAACTAACTTACAAATAGTAATCCATCAGAGGTTACCCTTAGTCAATTACCCCAAAGGGGTTACCTGTGAATAACCGCGGGTGAAACCCGTGGTAACAACTACCCGCTCTTTTCTGCACCCCGGATGGGGTGCAACCCTTTCCGGGTTGATGCAGAGAGTGATTCTTCCTACCACGGGTTTCACCCGCGGTTATTCACATGCAAGCCCTCCGGGCTTGCAATCCGGAACTTTTTCAATAAACGATAGTAGATATATACAAACTAAACAATCACCCGGTAACAGGATAAACGTTTATTACCACTCATTTTCTACTAACTGATTATCTCCCCAGATTACCTGATAGGCTATCCAGGCCCATAGATTCGCCCAGAATCTGTCATGATCATTGTTGATGTCATGAGAGGCAGTCATCATGTGGGTGGCATCTGCAACCTCAAACAAACTGGCATCGCCATGATAGATGATCCGGCGTTTTTTATCCACGGCGATAGAGGGCTGGTTTTCCCGTAGATGAGCGTGATGTACCAAAGGTATAATGTCTTTACTATACACATTTCTGGCATACCCGAAGATAAGGTCCGGTAGTGCCATCGGAGTGGACACATCCACTACACCAAAAGGCCCGTTAAAGAAATCATTTGTTTCCGGTGTGTGAGAAACATATTCCAGCCTTCTGGGAGTTTCACCGGTGGAAATGGTTTGATGATTCATCTCCCCTACTATCGCCTGATTATACCACCAGTCGATATCCCTCATTAATAAACCCGTCTGTCCGTTATACTCCGGTAATAAAAATGCCGGAGAGGTTCTGTTTCCATCCCCTCCAATCACTAACACACGATTCGGGCTACCTTCCAGCCACTCCAGAATGACCCCGGCTGTGTAATGGGAGCAGTAGTTATCATTCGCCAGATACAAAACATCCGAGGAATACAATTCGACCAGGAACTTAGCCGCGTCTTCCGATGCAGGATTAGTCGTACTGGTCCAGGATGCCCGGGGAGCCTGCATAAATGTAAAACCGGAGAAGTAGTTAACCGTACCGGTAGAGGAGAAATTCTCCCTATTGGAAAGTTTCCTTCGCATCGTTTTTCCATTCGGAGCCGACCAGTCATCTAATGCGTTTCCTAACGCTCCGGTTACTCCGGCATAAGCCGAAAACACACGGATGGATTTGGTTGCACGCTGTTTATAATTATCCTGGCTGACCTTTACATAGAAGACCCAGGTTCCCCACTCCACTTTCAGTTGCGCTTCAAAAGGTTGTCCGGTCCGGTTTTCTTTCCGGGTAGTCAACTTTATGTAGGACACATCTCCGGCATCTGTCAGACGTTGAACGACCTCAGCGGTGAAATATTCATTGCTGACCGGGGAGCCACCTAACGTAGTGGATTCACCACTATCTACCCAGGATACTTTGTATGGAACGGTGGACTGGACTCCTACCAACTTTTTCAGACCTTCTTTATAAGGAAATACCAGTTCCCGGGAATCAATTCCCAGATAATTATCTCCGTTGGTAAACATTTCCATCGTAAAATCTTCCCAGGTCTTAATCTCTACAACAATCGTGGTAGCCCGGTTATTGGCAGCTTCATCCGGAGTTTCCCACCCTGCACCATTCACCTGTTTTACCTTAAAATGATACCGGTGATTTCTCAGGACCTGCCCGTAGGGATGTCCGGTTTCTCCGGAGTTGAAGTCTGCCCTGTAGTAGGACAACTTCTCTTCTCCATTATAATATCCTCCTACCACGACACAGGTGGTTTCGTTATAATGGGTGGAGGGATCGACTTCACCGGCTTCAGGGACATATAACTGAGTAATACCGGGCTGTCCATAGGAGGTTGCCACTTTACTGTAAGGAGCCACGGTTCCTGCATTCGCAGGTACGGAGGGAGACTTCACTTTCAGTGCATCGGATGCAGATAAAGCACTTACATCCGGTATGACCTGTAACTGGTTTTTCGCCCGGTAGATATGGACACTTTGCATCACAAAGGAACGGGAAGTGGCCAGATCCAGATCCATCTCTACGTCTACCCGTGCCACTGCCCTGAGCATGGTTACGGAGAGGGTATTTACCACTTTCGCATCCAGAAAGGGGAGTTCTTTCTCTCCATACATGGGGATATTTTCCAGATAATTACCTGCAAATTCATCTATCAGCCCAGTTCTTACCACGTGTTCCGGAGTACCCCGGGATATTTTATAAGTTTCCAGCACCTGCTCCGCATTGGCCACTAATACTAATTTGAGAGGCTCTTCCGAGGTTTTTAATAGTACATTAAAGTTGGTTTTCTGCGGGTTCTTTTCATCCGTATGGATTTGTTGGCCGGAAACCTGGTACAGGAATGTTCCGGCTACCTGGTCAAAAACCAACACCTGAATATCTGAAATTACGTATTCCGGGTCCATCTCATTCATCCGGGCAGTACTCCCTCCTTTCGGCAAAGAGGAACCCGGAGCTGTAATCGTCAAACGGACCAGTGCTTCCCCTCCTCCACCGGCTCCGGTACTATTCTCACCCAGCTCATCTGTACATGCCATAGCAGCAAAGCCAAGTAAAAAAGCAACGAATCTTATGACCAGACCGGAAACGTTCATGGATGTATGTTCCCGTTTTTCTTTTATTTTCACTATATACATTATTATATACCGTTTGTATATGTCCTGTTTACAAGGATTATTCCCTATATTCACCGATTACCAGTGTTCCCACTGGTGAATTTCATCCCAGGGAGAAATAACTACCTGTACGATGAACTGTCCCTGGTCTCCTCCGGTCAGATCAATCAACACATTGGTTGTTTTCCCGGACAACAGGGTGATATAATTTCCATGGATGTCCCGGTTCGTCTGAATGATCTCTCCGGATCCTTCTTTGTACAAATGAACCCAGACGCTCTGTTCTTCCGTAGCCTGGTTCTGATTGGCCGAATGAATGAAGAGCCAGGGGATAGGGGAAACCAGCTCTTCCCGGCTATTAAAAATGCCTTTCTCCTGTCTGTGGGTTATTTGGCTAACAGGAACACCGCGATAATCATATCCATGGAACTTATTTACGATCTCAAAATAATAGCTTGCAGCGTTTGTATCTTTTAGTCCTCTTACAGTTACCTGTAGTTTTGCATTTTTCTGCGTAAACACAATCTCCTCTCTATTCTGTAAGTTATTATTGCCCTGTACTTCCTTCCGGGCAAAAAAGAAATCATTCGGAGCCAGATCATACCCGGGATGAAGAGGATCCGGTTTCAGGGAGACAGTCAGATCATCCGCCGTTGCTCCTTCACCCATTTCTGAGCACAGGACTTCATCCCCGATATTACCCCAGGCGGAAATCCACATTCCTGCGGGATCATAATCGTGGATAATGACCGGTTCCCTCTGTGCGATCTGTAACGCTGAAAGGGTGTAGGTCCTTATATGGTCTTTATTACGATTAAAAACATACAGACCGGCACTTTGCATTTCTCCGGTACCGGTAATATCCACTCCGGTTACTACATCCACCACTTTCACATAGAGGAGTAATTCCTCATTTTCACAGCCACTCAGGTCTTCTTTAATACAACTTTGACTCATCTGCATAGTCAGGAAAAGAAGAAGACCGGCAGCAAAAGAGCGGGCGACCGGTTGTAACTTGCCCATAGATCGATCTTTATTGATTATATAATATATGCCTGAAACAGAGCAGAGTGTCCTTTTTAGTAGTCAAAGGAGTTATCGCTTCGCTGGGAGTTAAAGGAGTAAGTAGAAATAAGAAAATTATCTATTTCCTACTTAACTACTAAGAGACGAAGTTTCTGCTGACTCCTAAGGAGCGCAGAGACTGATAACTCCTTTGACTTCTCAAGGGGTGACCCAAAGGTAAACCAGGTCTGCAAGGAAATTACGGTCTATCAGAAGACAAGTCCGGAGGACTTACATGTGTATAACCGCGGGTATCACCCAGTCCTGTTCGGAAGATTTTTGCGAAGGTGATCTTTATCTCTTAAGTCCCGCAGGGACGGCATATAGTAGCCTGGGACGCAAGTCCCAGGTAGAAAGATCCCCACCCAGGGTGTGCTGTAGGTACACCCCATCTGATGAAAACAATAGGTTTGTATATGCAGTGTCGTGCTTACAGCACTCCATGGACTCCTGATACCTGACCTGGGATTTGCATCCCAGGCTAAATATGTGCCGTCCCTGCGGGACTTAAGAGACAAAGATCACCTTTCGCCAATCACCCTTTGCCAATTACCCTTCGAAAAATCTTCCGAACAGGACTGGGTAGCACCCGGGGAAAGATAAGATTACTCTTACTACAACCCTGGGAAAGGGTTGCACCCCATCCGGGGTCATAGATTACCATTTATAACCTAATTCACCCACAAGCAGACTTTTAGGTCAGCCATTTTTTATCATGTATCTGAATTTCTACCGGGTCTCAATCTTCCCCGTAAATTACCAGACTTCATTCTGGACAAGGGTGTCCCAGGGTTCCAGGGTAACAGTTACTTGCAGATTCGCATCTTCACCGGGAAGTTCAGGGTCTGTGACTCCGTCTTTAATATTTTTCAGTGTTACATTCAGTTGGTAGTGTTTATTGTGTTCTATTAACATACCATCTGTATTCACCTCGCCTGCTTTGTAGTTTACTTTGATTGGATAATACAATGTTTCACCATCCAATTCACCACGGATTGTAAGCAGTGTACAGATAGATTCATCGGCTTTGTTTGGGAAAACCAGGAAGTAATTATTAAAATCGTATTTCCGGTTCGCCACAAGAGCATCCTCCATGATAATATCATCTGCCAGATAGGATTTGATCTCCAGTTCATCGTCATCACTTTCAAAACCACCATAGTGATACCCTCCACTTCCTTTTACATAATGAGAAGCAACAGGGGATAGTGTCAGGTCCGGAGCGACTCTCTGAACACTAACTCCGGTAATTTTGAAATCATCAATCTCTGTTCCTTCTTCCGGAGACACGGTGATAGACCCCAAAGAAACTTTCGCGACCACACGTTTCAGCGTAATTCCTGTCTTAACGGTCTGATCTTTAGTCAGGGTAATCTGGTTATCAGAAACACCGCTCATAATATATCCGTTGGTTTTAGCAAGTTCAGGAGTTTGCTTATCTAAGTTCAGGTACTTCGTCGCCTTGTCGAAATCGGCATAATTAGTGATATCTGCCGGATAAGTCTCTCCTAAGTTCGTCAAGACGACCACTCTTTTAGTCGTATTGGTTTTCAGACCTGTAATGACCGTTTCCGATTTTGCAATATCTCCTTTAACTGCTTTTTCCAATGCTCCGCTGTTCCAGGCAAATACATACACATAGAAGTCATGGATCTTACTATCAGTCACGTCATCTACCGGTCCTATGGCACGTGTAGAAGAAGAGCCTTCGAGCGTGATTGCCATGCTTCCTTCGCCTTCACCGGCCAGTTCATTCACGTCGTCTTTACTGCAGCTTGTCATTCCTAATCCTAAAGCGATTAGTCCGCTTAATAAATAATGTTTGATTTTCATTGTTTTAAAAATATTAAGTACTAAAATGGGTTTGTCATTCACATGACGGGACCTTCCACAGTTCCGCCAAAGGAATCGCATGAGGATCCCTGTTATCCTCTCCTTAACAGAGGGCAACATTTTATTAATGTACGGATGAAATGTAATGCTGTTATATGCCGGTCGTTATAATACTTAGAGAATTTTCCATAGCATATTCCTACATCTTATCTAAACTATTTCTTACCTTCTTTACTGCAAGTTGCAGATACATTTCCGCTACGATTCCGGAAATGTTTAATTCTTATTCAATTTATTCCTTTCTTTTACGTTCAATTCCGGTTCTTTTGATAAACCTATACCCGTTTTGTTATTATCAAACTCACCTGTTTAAAACTTCAATTATCGTTTAAGGGCGGTAAAAGTAGTATTTTTTACTATACAATAGCTCCGGGAATTCACATTTTTATAAGGATTAACTTTTCGGACCTGGTCCTGCTGGTATAGCTACTTATAGGGTTACTTTTTTTAAAGAATATTCACCTAAGGGGGCAGAACTTTTTCCTGTGTATATAGTTCTATAGATCCATACTGATTAATTAGGTATATACAAATGGAGTCAGGATCATCCTGCGTTGGGTGAATGATGTTCACGAAATTATCAATTCCAGTATGTAATCTGGAAGCCGTCCTATTTTATAGTGACGGCTTCTTTTATTAAACCGGATCAGGTATGCAACTCAAACAGCACAGACAACTATTCCCCGTTTTTTCCTCCTTTTGCTACTCGGAGGACAAACCATAGGAGGCCAGGAGGTTATTCATGGCCATCTACCGGATTCCGTGATCCCCTCTCCTCTTACCTATGAACAGCTAAACAAACAAAAACAACCCCGGAATCTGCGCTACAGCATTCTGGGTGGACCCAGTTACACACCGGACTACGGATTATTGTTAGGAGGAAGTGCATTGCTGACCTTCCGGATGAATCCCGGGGATACGGCACAGATACGTTCCGTTGTTCCTTTAGCCTTTGCCGTCATGTTCAAAGGGGGGCTTCAATCTGGTCGTACGGCCGCAGCTATTCTTTAAAGAGGACCGGTTCCGGATCTTCGGGCAGTTCAAGTACAAAAACACGCTGGACAATTATTACGGAGTGGGTTATCATACCAACAAAAATTATGAACGGGGAAAAGAGACCAGTGAATTCCGTTACAATCAATTCCAGGTGAATCCCTGGTTTCTTTTCCGGATCAAAGACACGGACTTCTTCGCCGGTCCCCAGTTTGATATTAATTATGACAAATTCAAACATCCGGCGGAAGGGATCATCCAGGACCCCTCCTATATAGCCGATGGAGGGACTTCCGGTGGATACAGTAATTTCAGTTCGGGCGCCGGCTTTCTGGTGACGTATGACGCCCGTGATATTCCGGCAAATGCTTACCGGGGAATCTATTTTGATGCCAAAGGGTTGTGGTATAACAAGGTAATTGGTAGTGATAATAACTTTTATAAACTTGAATTTGAATACCGGCAATACCAGTTGGTTGGCAAACGGAAGGCGCTGGCCTGGACGGTGCAGAGCAAACATGGTTTCGGCAATATACCGATCAATAAATATACACTTACCGGAACTCCGTTTGATCTGCGGGGCTATTATATGGGACAGTATCGGGACCGCTCTTCCCATGTCGTCCTGGCTGAATACCGCCAGATGGTTAACACGGACGGAACGACTACATTCAAAAGGCTACTGAACCGGCTGGGCTATGCTGCCTGGGCGGGGAGTGGTTTTATGGGGCCCACTCCCGGTAAAATAGAAGGGGTACTTCCGAACGCAGGGATAGGATTACGCATCGAGGTGCAACCCCGCATGAATGTCCGTGTGGATGTGGGGCATAATTTCAGGAATGGAGGCACCCTGTTCTATATGAACATGACGGAAGCCTTTTGATTACCAGACATTCCAGTGGATATTCTCCGGCTTCCATTTGTCTTTGGGTTCCACCTTTTTGGAAGGATATCCTACCGGGATCACATTCAACGGAATGATATGTTCCGGCAGGTCCAGTAATTCTGTGATAAATTTCAGGCGGCTCTCTGCCGGATAGATACTGGTCCAGACACCTCCCAGCCCTAATTCGGTAATCGCCAGTAAAATATTTTGTGAGGCAGCCGAACAGTCCTGAATCCAGTATTGTTCCAGCCACCCCTCACCTGCTTTCTGTAAATCTCCACACACTAAAATGGCAGCAGATGCATCTTTCACCATTTTGGAAGTGGCCAGTTGTTCACTGATCTGAGCCATCTTTTCCGGATCCTCCAGGACCATAAACTGCCAGGGCTGTTTATTCATCGCACTGGGAGCAGCCATCCCTGCCCGGAGAATGGTTTCCAGATCTTCTTTGGAGACTTTTCGTTTGGTATACTCCCGTATACTGGTACGTTCATGCATAACGTCAATAGAAGTACGGGTTGCAGCAGATGGCTTTTCCCCCTTTACTCCTCCTTTAGTCCACAAAAGGAATAACAGGATTCCAACCAATACGACCAATACAACATTTAAAATTTTAGACAGATTCATACAATAGAGGTTTTTACGATCTTACTTTTATTATTTACAGCAAATGTATTATCTTCACTTCAGAATAGAAAGTACCTACCAAAAAGTTTTATAGTTACCTAAAGGAGTAAAATATGGATATTCAATGCACTAAAGAAAAATATATTTTTCAGGGACAGGAATATTTATGTTCCCTGGAGCTGGCGATGACTATTATCGGAGGGAAATGGAAACCCATGATTATCTTTCACCTCAAAGATGGTCCGCTACGTTCGGGAGAACTCCAGAGGACATTGCCCCAGATCAGTAATAAGATGTTCACCCAATCCATCCGGGAACTGGAAAGAAGCGGGATGATCGAACGGATCGTATATGCAGTCATTCCTCCGAAAGTGGAATATCAACTGACCCCGGCCGGCCAGTCCCTTCTGCCGATCGTCCTTGAGTTAGCCCGCTGGGGTATTGAAATCAGTCAACCAAAAGAAGTAGTGGAATAAGATGGAAACATTTGCAGAGAAAGTCATTCAATTTAACCGTCAACTGAGTTTTTCCGGAGAATTGCCGGAACATATCCGGATCCTGAACCCTTTTGAAAACAATCCGGAGATAAACAGAATTTCGGAACAGTTTTACCGGAAATATTATGGGGATACCTCTTCCCGCAAAATGATTATCGGAATTAATCCCGGCCGTTTGGGATCCGGAGCTACGGGTATTCCTTTCACGGACACCAAAAGGCTAACAGAGGTTTGTCAGATCCCGGTCCAGTCCGTGAATACTCACGAACCTTCTTCTGTGTTTGTGTATGATATGATCCGGGCGTATGGAGGGGTGAAAAGGTTTTACAAAGATTTTTATATTCATTCCATCTGTCCGTTAGGGTTTGTGGTCCGGAACAGTAAAAACAATTGGGTGAATTGCAATTATTATGATGATAAGAAACTGTATGAAATCATGTATGATTTTATGGTAGCCAGCTTCCGGAAGCAACTGGAATTCGGAATAGACCGGGAAACAGGCTATGTATTAGGGAAGAAGAATTTGTCTTTTATCCGGAAGATAAACGAAAAAGAAAAGTTCTTCGACCGGTTGGTTGTCCTGGAACATCCCCGGTATATTGTGCAATATAAATCCAAAGAAAGCGACCTCTATATCGCGAAATATTTACAGATACTCACGGGATATAGAGACTGACCGGATATCTACAGACTTTATTCTCACTGAAAGCATATCCGGGAATAAAAGAGGTCTCCCAATGAATCAGTCTCTTTTCTCATCCGGAGTACAGAGAACCGGAAATAATTATGCAAAAGTAAAACACGGAATCATTCTCATCAGAAAATCTTTTTGATTGTCTTTTTACACCCACTTTAGATTTTGATTCATTCCTTTTATATTTTAATGCAAGGATATATATACATTCTTTTGTATAAGAATCAAAAGCAGGAATTAATTAGTCAATTTTGATAGGTCGGGAGAAACGTTTTTTCTTATTTTATAGATAAAAAAGCGTTATGAAAAAAGTAATTATTTTATTCTGTCTTCTACTTATAAGAATAACCTGTTTTGCCCAGATTCTACCTGAAGTAAATTATCCGGATCTGAAATATAAACCGTCACATTGGCAGGCCAAATGGATCACTTGCGCGGACATTGCGGAGACGGATTATGCCGTAACTATGTTTCGGCGAACCTTTACCCTGGATGAAAAACCTGAACATTTTATTGTGCATGTTTCTGCGGATAACCGTTACAAAGTATATGTTAACGGGCAATTTGCGGGTATGGGACCACAACCTTCAGACTGGAGGCACTGGCGGTATGAGACCATTGATATTGCTCCTTATTTAAAGAACGGGACAAATAATATTTCAACAGAAGTAGTTAACTGGGGACCTGACCGCTATTTCGGGATTATGTCTATTCGTACCGCTTTTATGATGCAGGGCGCTACGGAAAAGGAATCAATCGTGAATACGTTTGCTGATGGACAGTGGAAAGCGGAAAAAACCACGCTTATTATGCCTTACCGCCTAACTGGATATTCGGAGTAGATATTGTAGGAGGATTCTATGCTTCCAATCCGGGGGATAGTATCCGTTTAACCCACTATCCCCAAAACTGGTATGCGCCGGAATTTGATGACTCCGGCTGGAAGCCTGCTAAATGGATATGGAATATTAATAATGAAAATGAAGGGGGATTCTTTTGGTTGATGAAACCCCGGACCACTCCACAGGTGACCCAAACGATAGAAAGATTTCCTGCCTGGGTCCGCGCTGAAGGTATTCCCGTGACTGATAACTTTGTAAAAGGGAATTCACCGGTCCAAATACCTGCACACAGTCAGGCAATTCTTTTATTTGATTATCAAACTGTTACACTGGGATATCCCGAACTGACCATTTCTGGAGGCAAAGATGCTAAAATAACATTACATTACGCTGAGAATCTTTACAATGACGATCTGACCAAAGGAGACCGGAATGATATCCGGAATAAACATATACGGGGTGTAAAAGATATTCTTATAGCTGACGGCAAAAGCCATTTTACATTTTCACCGACTTGGTACCGGGCTTTCAGATTTATTCAGTTGGATGTAGAAACTTCTGAAGAGCCTCTCACCTTAGAAGATTTTTACCACATGGCAACAGTCGCTCCTATTAAGAGAAAAGCAGTTTTTGATTGTGACAATGCGGTATACCGGAAGATTGATGAAATCTGTTGGCGGACTTCTTATATATGTACTCAGGATAACCTGATGAGCGATGCTTATTATGAACAGATGATGTATGTGGGAGATTCCCGTATTCATGCTTTAGTCAACCTGTATATGACAGGGGAAGATATCTGGCTGAAAAATGCGATTGAACAATTTGATTATTCCCGCATGCCGGACGGGAACATTACCAGTTGTTATCCGTTGAAAGCAACTTTTGTACATCCCAATTTTTCCTTGGTCTGGATTGATATGCTACATGACTTCATGATGCATTGTGACGACAAAGAATTCATTACACGGTATAAACAAAGCATCCGGTCAACACTCATGTGGTTTGAGGACAATCTATTATCAAACGGTCTGGTAGGTAAACCGGTAGATAGTTATTTTGTGGATTGGCACAATGATGCTCCCTTTGAAGGTGAAGGATTATATCCGGGTTCGCGTAATGGAAATTCGGCTGTTGTAACTTTCCATTATGCAGCGACCCTGTTACGGACAGCCGAATTGTTTGACTATCTTGGAGAGACAGAGGAAGCGAAGAATTATCGTGTGCGCGCAGAAAAAGTAAAACAGGATGTTGTGAATGCCTGTTGGGATCCGGAGAAAGGTCTTTTTGCGGAAAATCCGGATAAAAAGTTTTATGATGAAAGAGCAAATATAATGGGGATTACGGCCCGTATTTTTAATGAAGAAGAACAAAAAGCCTTATTTGAACGTTGTCTCCGCGATTCTACCATCAGTAAATCCGTATACTATTTTCGTTTTAACCATTTCAAAGAAATGCGCCGGCTGGGACTTAGCCATTATCTGGATGACGTACTGGATATCTGGAAAAATCTGTTACCCCTGAATATGACTACGGTACCTGAACGAATGGCGAAACAGCGTTCGGAAGCTCATCCGTGGAGTGCCTCGCCTTCTATTGCGTTTATTCAGAATATAGCGGGGATCACTCCGGCTGAACCGGGGTACAAATCTGTGGATATTCAACCTGAATTAGGAGAACTTACGTGGATAGAAGCCAGTTATCCCCATCATAAAGGCAACATAAAAGTCGAACTGCGAAAAACAGATCAGGGGATTCTGGAAGGTTCGGTAGAATTACCTTTGGGACTGACCGGGAATTTTCGTTGGAAAGAACACACGCTGGTACTTAAAGAGGGAAAACAGAAGATAAACCTTCAATAAGAGCCTGTTTACATTCACAATCGAAGTTTGCTATAAGCTGTTTCCGGATGATTTTCCGGAAAAAGAGAGTAAGAAACAAAGATTGAAAATTTTAGACAGGCTCTACTAATACGATCAAATTATCAGATGATTATTGGCAGGTAAATGTATATTTCCCGGAATTTACCAGACAAATAGAATATCCATCCTGCTCTCCGGCATATGTATATCCGGAAGAACATGCAATGCTTTCCTGATTGGTGGCTGGGAGGTAGATCCGGGCTGTTGTATTGGCGGGGATCTCCACTTCCAGTTGAAACTCCTTTTCTGTGATCCGCCATGCAGAACGGATCAGGCCGTACATAGAGTGATAGCTCCCTTGTACCCATTTCAGATCTCCTGCAGGTTGTGGTTTGATCATAATCTCTTTGAATCCTGGTTGCAGAGGGTTGATACCTAACAGTGAGCGGTAGAACCACTCCTCTGTAGAACCAAACATCGGATGATTCTGTGAAGAGGCGTTTTCCGGATATTCCCAGGATTCCCATAAGGTGGTAGCTCCATTTTCCACCATATATCCCCATCCGGGATAATCCCGTTGATTGACTAACCGGTAGGCTATGTCGTTCCGGTTATGTTCCCGTAGTACATCAAATCCCATTTTGCAGGCAAAGATGCCGGTAGAGATATGCCAGTTGTGCCGTGCGTATTCGTCTAATAAAACCTGAAATGTCTTTTCGGGTTCGGGACTTAGTCCATAATAAAGAGCAAATATCTGGGCTGCCTGTGTCGCATTGTCGAATTTGCCCGTACCGGGAACAAGATACTTTTTGATTATATTATTCCTGATCTGTTCTGTTAACAGTTGATATTTTTCCTGGTCTTCTTTTTTTTCCGAGAATAGCTGCAAACTCAGTGATGAGACGTGCATGTTCATAATAGAAGGCACAGGCCGAAAAGGCTTCTGCCCGTGGATCAATTGCGACATGGTCTCCGATATCCCAATGAAATAACTCCCCGATTGTTTGTCTCTGAATGAACTCCATTTGTTTTACAAAAGCGGGATAGGAAATTTCAATCGTTTGTTTGTCTCCGTAAAATTCATATAATTTCTTTTGCAGATAAGGAAACGCAAGTTGCCAGCCCAACGATCCGGATTCTCCGCCAATTCCCCGGTCTGCGATTCCTGTATAAGGAGCAATCCCGGTCATTCCCCCTTCCGGAGTCTGGTCATTGATAAAGTCCCGGATGGTTTTTCTGTAAAAGTTGGCCATGTTATAGTTGTAGAGATAGGATTCTCCGGTCACGACCATATCTCCGCCATATCCCATTTTTTCCCGTCCCGGACAATCAGATTGTACACTGAATACATTGCTGAGGAATGTCCGTTGTGTTATTTCATGCAATTGATTGAATAATTCATTTGAGCAGGTGAACGTACCGTTTGTTTCCAGGTCTGCATACATACGTATTCCTTCGATCTCCTCCTTTGTTGGTGTTCCGGGCCATCCTATGATCTCGACGTAGCGGAACCCATGAAATGTGAACCGGGGCATATAGGTTTCTCTGCCATTCCCGTGTAAAATGTAACTGTCTTCCTGATACGCATCTTCGGGTGCACCCGGGCCTCCTTTCATTCCCCACATACTTTTAATATGTCCGGCTGTAGTCGTAAGCCAGTTTAACGTACTGTCGGGATGGATGTTTTCTCCGTAGCGGAGAGTGATTTTTGTTCCGGACCGGCCTTTCACTTTTATTCGTGCAACACCTGCGAAATTGATACCCATATCTACGATAAATGTATTGTCACGTGTCTTCCAGATATGTACTGGTCTGATGATCTCCTGTATTTTAACAGCAGGTTGTATTTGTGGAGATAATTCACCGTCCGGCCCTTTCTCTATAACAGCAGCCCGCCATCCGGAGAGACTGACCTTGTTTTTATTCCAGTCAGGGACTTCCCACCTGCCATCATAATGTTCACCTAAATAGACATTATTTTTGATGACTGGCCCTTGTGTAGTGAACCAGGAATTATCTGTTTGTATGATTTCTGTGCTTCCATCCATATAGTTCAGATGGATTTGAGCTTTCACTACCGGTCTTCCGGTTTGTTGATGATCCCGGATATTAAACCGTGCAAAGAGTTGTAATGGTAAGGGATTGTACCATCCGTTACCTAACATGATTCCGGTAGTGTTTTTCCCTTTCCGGATAAGTCCGGTAATATCATGTGTCACATAAAGGTTCTGTTTTTTATGCGCGGTCCATCCCGGATCCAGGACATGATCCCCGATTTTTTCTCCGTTGAGATAAGCCTCATGATAGCCTAATCCACAGATATATAACCGGGCGGACCGGATCTGTTTTTGTATGGTGAACTCCTTCCGGAAAAGCGGCATTGGATCTTCCTGATAGAATTCTTCATCGTTTTGAAACTGAGGCTGTCCGTTCCCAATCCACTGTGCCTCCCAGTCTTCCGGTGACAACATAGCTGTTTCAAACCATTGGATTTCGCTCCAGGAGGAAGGTATATCATGTTCGTCAAAGATCCGGACTTTCCAGAAATAGCGGGTAAAAGGCTTCAATGGGTTCCCTTTATAGATAACCTGTATGGAGCCTTCCTCTTTTATTTTACCACTGTACCATTGACTTCCTCTGTTTTCTTCTAACTCTTCTTTCTGTTCACTGACCAGTAGTTCATAGGCTGTTTGCCGGATGTTAGGAACGGAAGAGGTAATGATCCAGTTGAACCGGGGTTTTCGGATCCCGATGCCCAGTGGATTTTCAAGATATTCACAACGGAGGTTTTCCGGCTGGCCGCTGGCAAAGGTAGAAAAGTGAGTAACG
>JAJQEE010000177.1 GCA_021201865.1 Tannerellaceae bacterium
GCTTTGTTCATAGCAAACCTATCTTTTGCATCCCTTCCTGAAATGGGTGCTAATCTGTTGAACCAGGCTAAACTCGGTGTTTTTGCCGGCTCTTTGATCTCCGGACTTTGCGGATATCTGATATTGGACAGGGTTCAGCCTAAACTGAAGTAAAAAAGAGATTAAAAGGTTTTTGCCAACAGGGCACAGATCCTTTCGAGGTAGATCACATCAGTTGCATCAAAGCTATCAAATTCATCACTGTCAATATCGAGGATCGCAACTACTTCGCCTTCTATCATAACCGGAACCACGATTTCGGATTTAGAAGCGGAATTGCAGGCGATGTGACCGGGGAACTGATTTACGTCCGGTACGAGAACCGGTTGTCTTTCTTTCCAGGAGGTTCCGCACACGCCTTTGCCGAATTGGATACGGGTACAGGCAACCGGTCCCTGAAAAGGTCCTAACACCAGGACCTCTTCTTTTACCTGGTAGAAGCCTACCCAGAAAAAATGAAAGGTTTGATTAAGGGCTGCCACTACATTGGCCATATTCGCTATCACATCTTTTTCTCCTTCGATCAATGCTTTTATTTGTGGAAGTAGTACGAGATATTTTTCTCTTTTACTTTGGCCTTTCACAATCAACTCTTCTGCCATAAATTATGTTCTTCCTAATGGTTAAATTGAGGGTTTATTCCAATTTGTAACTCAAATCACGGTGTAAAAGTAATACATAATAATCAGAATTATATGTACTTTTGTGAAACATTTATGAAATCTGTTAAGGAACAGCAAAAAGATTTATGGCAAATCAGAATTCTCCGTTAATATTAGGAACCGAACCTATCAGCAAGCTTTTACGTCAGTATGCTATCCCGGCAATCATCGCGATGACAGCCTCCTCCCTGTATAACATGGCGGATAGTATTTTTATTGGTCACGGAGTTGGTCCGCTGGCTATTGCCGGCCTGGCACTTACGTTTCCGTTTATGAATCTGGCGGCGGCTTTTGGTTCGCTGGTAGGAGTAGGTGCTTCGACGGTGATTTCAGTTAAATTAGGTCAGAAAGATTATGACGGAGCTAAGAATGTATTAGGGAATGTGCTGATGTTAAACCTGATCATCGGAATTGCGTTTACCCTGATCAGTCTTTATTTCATGGATGAGGTGCTTCTTTTTTTCGGAGCCAGTGAACAGACGATTGGGTATGCAAAGGATTATATGGAAATTATTTTATGGGGAAATGTGGTTACCCATATGTATCTGGGGTTAAATGCTGTTCTGCGTTCTTCCGGCTACCCTACGATGGCGATGACCGCTACGCTGGCTTCTGTTATTATTAATATCATTCTGAATCCGGTACTTATTTTCGGATTCGGATGGGGGATCAAAGGTTCTGCCTGGGCCACTGTCATATCGCAGGTCATTACACTGATCTACCAGTTTGTCCATTTTTCTAATCCGAAACAACTCCTTCACTTTACAAAGGGGATCTATCGGTTGAAAGCGGACCTGGTGAAGAATATCATTTCCATTGGCATGTCTCCTTTCCTGATGAACCTGTGTTCCTGTCTGATCGTTATTCTGATTAACAGGGGATTGAAAGAATATGGGGGTGATATGTCGATTGGTGCTTATGGGATTGTGAACCGGATCGTTTTCCTGTTTATTATGATCATGATGGGATTAAACCAGGGCATGCAGCCGATTGCCGGTTATAATTACGGAGCCCGGAATTATGTCCGTGTAATAGAGGTAACCAAGCTAACGATGAAGTTAGGAATTGGTATTGCTACTTTTGGGTTCCTGTTTTGCGAATTGTTCCCGGGACTGGTGGTCCGTCTCTTTACGACCGATGATGAGTTAATTCAGACAGCGGTATATGGTATTCACATTGTGTTTGCTGTGTTCCCGATTGTTGGTTTTCAAACGGTTGCTTCCAATTTTTTTCTATCTATCGGGATGTCTAAGAAAGCGATTTTCCTGTCTTTAACCCGTCAGTTGCTGTTCCTGATCCCTTTCCTGATTATTCTTCCTCCTTTCTTTGGTGTGACGGGAGTCTGGGTTAGTATTCCGATCGCCGATTTTGTGGCAGCGATTGTAACGGCTATTTTGTTCTTCCGGGAAATCCGTAAGTTTAACCGGTTTATAGCGGCGGATCAATAAAGATGGATATGGGACGATAAATAATTTCTCCGGATTTTATATTACGGGAAAATAAATTGTATATTAGCATCACACAGACTAAAGGAATGTAAGTTATGGATAGAAAGATCGTATTAACAATCGGGCGGCAATTTGGTAGTGGGGGCCGTGACATAGGGCAACGGTTAGCTGCTTCGTTGGGTTTTGGCTATTATGATAAAGAGTTGGTGACGATGGCTGCGAAGGAGAGTGGTCTTTGCCCGGAGGTTTTTGAAAACGCGGATGAGAAAGCCTCTGATGGATTGGCGCATGCGTTTACCATGGGACTTTCCTATATGGGTATGTTCACTCCGCATGCGGATATTCTATCTAATGAAGGATTATTTAAGATTCAGAGCGATACGATCCGGAATCTGGCAGAAAAAGAATCCTGTGTGATCGTAGGCCGTTGTGCGGATTATATTTTACGGGATAATCCGGATTGTCTCAGCTTTTTTATTCATAACAATACGGAGGTCCGGGTACAGCGTGTACTGGAAATGCACCCGGAAATAACTGTTGAACAGGCAAAGGACTTTATGGCTAAAACCGATAAATCCCGTGCTGCCTATTACAATTACTATACGAACAAAACCTGGGGAAATGCAGCTTCTTACCATTTATCCATCAATGCTTCTGTGTTAGGAATTGATGGAACTGTAAAGTATATCCAGCATTTGGTAAAAACAAAATTTGAATTATAAAGCCGGAAGGTTTATTACTCAAAATGCATGACTACTTCGTTCAGATCAGCCGTAAATTGATTGAATTCTTCTTCTCTTAATGTTTTATGGAGACTTAGAATGATGAGTTCATGGGGAGGGCAACCTTCCCGGTAAGCCGGATGGAAATGCCGGTAGGTATTCATCTGATAGCCCAGCTTCTCATAGAACCGGAATCTTTTACGGGATACGTCATCTACGAGAGGATCTATTTCCAGTAAGATCGTTTTGGCGTTTTGTCCGGCAAAATTACTGAGTATGTGACTACCCATGTTCTGTCCTCTTAATTCCGGGTTAACAGCTAAGTGTTCGATATAAATGTAAGCCGGGAATTCCCAGTAGGCAATAAAAGCCACACAGGTCTCTCCCTGAATATAGAGATCCAGATGATACCGCTCATCTGCGAACGCCACTTCCTGCTGGGAAAGCGTGCGCTGCTCAAAAAAGGGAAAGGATATGCGATATATATCCATAAATTTAGCGAACCATGGGTCTTTGTTGTCTCTCAATCTATATACATTTATCTTTTCCATTCTACACTTTCTTTTTAATCAGGCTGCGAATATAATGTATTTCTATCTATCCATATCTAAAAAAATGTTTTTGTCAATAGTATAATTTATAACATTTTTCTTCCCGATCGCTGTTTTTAAGGAGTATTTTCTGGTTTTGCAATTGGTCATATCCTCTGATTTGGTTATATTTGTGTCTATTTGTAATCTGTTCTCTACATAGACTGACCCTTAGGTTTATAAATAATCAACAAATTAAACACTTATGCTAAGACGAAATATATATTATTCGGATGTATTATCTTTGAGAAAAAATTACCGGAGGACCTTTCCGGGATTAATCGATATGGCTGTCAGAAACTCCACTCCGGAGCTTTTTAAGAAGGATTTGCATGCTTATTTTTCTTTTAAGATCGATCATACCACTTCAGAGGTACGGACAACTGCTTACAGGCGGATCCTGCGTTTGATCGAATGTGACGGAACGGTTGTCAATGAGCTATCCACCGGAGACCGGTTATCCATTCATACCATTACCTACTTATGGCAGTTTTTACGGGGTGAACTTCCTGAAACTGTTTCTCCTGACCTGTTTATTGATCTCTATCATCAGTTGGAACAGTCGGAGATGCCGGAAGAGATCCGTCCTGACCGTTCCTTGGTCAAACGGCAGATGAATCGTTGGCCTACCGGGTTGGATGAAGAGGTGATCGCGATTCGTGAAAGGAACAAAGAACGTATTATAGAGGCCTTGGTCCGGAAAATAGAACGGAGACATTCTCCTTCCGGCAGATATCAGTTTACGGAAGGACTAAGTGAGGAGGAAAAAAGCAACAGGTCACCGAATGGTGGGGGCAGAGCCGTTTCCATTTGGCTATGGCAATCAAAAGTCCGGGAGAACTGAATGTGTTCCTGGGACATTCTCTGTCTGATAAAACTATGAAATTACTGACACAAGGGAAAAGAAAAGGGATGCCTTTTTTTGTTACTCCTTACTATTTATCGCTTTTAAATACAGGTGAAGAGGGATATAATGATGAGACGATCCGTTCTTATATTTTATATTCGAATGAGTTAGTGGAAACCTATGGAGATATCAAGGCCTGGGAAAAGGAGGATCTGGTTGTACCAGGTAAACCGAATGCAGCCGGGTGGATTTTACCGGAGGGTCACAATATTCACCGCCGCTATCCGGAAGTGGCTATTCTGATCCCGGATTCGATGGGACGTGCCTGTGGGGGACTTTGTGCTTCCTGTCAACGGATATATGATTTCCAGAGTGAACGGCTCAATTTTAATTTTGAGGAGTTAAAGCCTAAAGAGAGTTGGGATAAGAAGCTCCGGCGATTAATGCATTATTTTGAGGAGGATACCCAGTTGCGGGATATCCTGATTACCGGAGGGGATGCCTTGATGAGCCAGAACGCCACCTTGCGTAAGATTTTGGAGGCCGTTTACCGGATGGCTGTGAGGAAAAAGAAAGCGAATGAAACCCGTCCTGACGGGGAGAAGTATGCAGAGTTATTACGGGTACGTCTGGGGAGCCGTTTACTGGCTTATTTACCCATACGGATCACCGATGAATTAGTGGATATTTTGAGGGAGTTTAAAGAAAAAGCTTCTCAAATAGGTGTAAAGCAGTTCTATATCCAGACTCATTTTCAGTCTCCTTTAGAAGTAACCCCTGAAGCAAAGAAAGCGATCGAAGCGATCCAGTCTGCCGGATGGACCATTACAAACCAGTTGGTGTTTACTGTGGCTGCTTCCCGCCGGGGGCATACTGCCAAACTGAGACAGACATTAAATTCGTTGGGTGTCCTTTGTTATTATACTTTCTCTGTCAAAGGATTCCGGGAAAATTATGCCATGTTCACACCTAACAGTCGTTCTCTACAGGAGAGCCGGGAGGAAAAAGTTTTTGGCCGTATTCCGCCGGAGAAGAAAAAGGAAATGTATGATTTGATCCGGGAGCAGAACAAGCTGGGGAAGAATCTGACCCGTTTCCTAAAGGAAAACAAATTACTTTTTGCCGGAACGGACCGGAATGTGCTGAACCTTCCGGCCATCGGGAAAAGTATGAGTTTTGTCACAGCCGGTATCACAGAGGACGGACGGCGGATCCTTAAATTTGAGCATGATCATAGCCGTCGCCACAGTCCGATCATCGACAATATGGAAGAGGTGTATATTGTGGAAAACAAATCGATCGCGGCTTATCTGAGGCAATTGAAAGAAATGGGAGAAGATGTGAATGAGTACCGCAGTATATGGAATTACGCGGAAGGGGAGACTGAACCGCGGTTCCTTATATATGATTATCCCGACTATCCGTTTACGATCACATCTGAAATGACTAATCTGGAAATTATTCCCAAAGGGATTTCAGCAATAGCCCAGGGATGACTCCAAGGCGATTCCCCGGGCTTTTGTTAAGGCCGGTCTTCGATGGATGGATCCCCAACGGGGATCATTTATTCCGGAGGTTTTGATCCTCTGTGTGGAGAACAATTTTTCTTTACATGTGTAGAATTGACGCATTTTTTTATTTACTTTATCCCATCATTCCGTTAAGGATACTGTGTGAGAAAGTATAAACCATGTAAAATACACATTATGAGACAAAAACCTTTTGGATTACTATTTACTATTCTTTTGATGCTCCCTTTGGCAGGATTCGCCCAATTTCCGGGGATGGGACATATTGTTTATAAAACCATGCCCAGTTCTATTTTAGGACAGGAGCGGGAATATGCTATTTATCTCCCTAAGAATTATGACACTCATACTGCAAAGAGATATCCGGTCCTCTATCTTTTACATGGAGGAGGAGGTTCTCATACGGATTGGCCTGAGCAGGGATTGCTGCAAGGAGTTGCTAATCAGTTGATTGATTCCAATGAGGCCTGTGAAATGATCATTGTTTGTCCGGAAGCCGGGAAAAACTTTATGAATTATTTCAATAGTCCGGAATGGAGATATGAAGATTATTTCTTTCAGGAACTTATTCCGTATATAGATAGCAACTACCGGACCATCAGTAATAAACAAAACCGTGCGATAGCCGGCCTGTCCATGGGAGGAGGAGGAACAGTCGCGTATGCTTTCCGTCATCCGGAAATGTTTTGTGCGGCTTATCCGATGAGTGGTTACTTCAGCCGGAATGAATCGTTAGCGTGGGTCAATTTTGATGATCCGGTACAGGGAAAGGTCCACCAGTTGGTTGAAGATAATAATTGCGTAAAACTGGTACTGAATAGTACGCCTGCCCAGGTAGATGCTATGAAAACAGTCCGCTGGTTTATTGATTGCGGGGATGATGATTTCTGTTACGACATTAATATTGATTTTGTAGCAGCGCTGCGTGAAAAGGGAGTTCCTTATGAATTACGTATCCGTGACGGAGGGCATACCTGGATCTATTGGAACACGGCTCTTTATTATGCACTTCCTTTTGTGACCCGTGCCTTTACTAACTAATCCTATATACAGAGTCCATATGAATAAAAATATATTTTTGTTAGGTTTCCTGCTCTTTTCTTTTTCTCTGTCTGCCCAGTTTGACCAGGGGCCTCAGAGTCGCGTGGAAACCCATACAATCACCAGTCAGGTGTTGAGTGCAGAACGTCAGTACACAGTCTTTTTACCCAAAAGTTATGATTTGGAACCGGGGAGGCAATATCCCATACTTTATTTGCTGCATGGTATGATGGATACTAATACCGGCTGGTATGAACGTGGACATGTGAAGGACGTGATGGATCAGTTAGTAGCCAGTGGTGAAGCCTGTGAAATGATCATCGTGACGCCGGATGCCGGTGGAAATGTTTTTGAAGGTTACTGGAATGGTTATTTTGATATGCCGGGGTGGAGTTATGAGACTTTTTTCTTTACGGAGTTTCTTGCTCATATTGAATCTGAATATAGAGTCATAGGAGAGAAATCTTATCGTGCTATCGCGGGTTTGTCGATGGGTGGGGGTGGAACAACCAGTTATGCCCAACGTTATCCTGAACTGTTCTCTTCTGCGTATGCGATGAGTGCCTTGATGTCTATACCCGAAGGGAATGCTGTTCCTCCTCAAAGTCCGGATGATAAAATGGCGATCCTAACCCGTTCTGTGATTGATCATAGCTGTATCAAATATGTAGAAGAAGCAGATGATGCCCGTAAGGAGTTAATGCGGACGGTTAAATGGTTTGTTGATTGTGGAGATGATGATTTTTTGATTGACCGGAACATTGAATTCTATCAGGCCATGCGCCGGGCGGAAATACCTTTGGAGTTCCGTGTCCGGGATGGAGCTCATACCTGGGAATATTGGCATTCGGCGTTATATATTAGTCTTCCTTTTGCTTCCCGGAATTTTGGGAAATAAGATTTGTTTTATTCGTGTATTTAATCAAACATTCTAATATCATTTCTGTTATGAATAGAAAACTAATTATTTCTTTTTGCATCTGCGTCATTACTATGACTTCATTTGCTCAACAGGCCCTTTGGGGCGGACAGGATATTATATCTCCTGAGATACATCCGGATAACACGGTTACTTTCCGTCTGGCAGCTCCTAAAGCGGTTAAAGTGCAGGTAACCGGTGACTTCCTGCCTCCCCAACCTACGGAAACACCTTACGGAACTTTTGATTTACCGGGGACGGCTGACCTTACGGAAGGAGAGGGAGGTGTATGGAGTTATACGACTCCACAGGCTTTGGCTCCTGAGTTGTATAGTTATTCTTTTATTGTAGACGGACTGAAAATCAATGATCCGAACAATGTGTACCAGATCCGGGACGTTGCTTCCGTCACCAATGTGTTTATTATAGGAGGGGGACGTGCTGATCTCTATAAAGTGAATGATGTACCGCATGGTACGGTGGCCAGACGTTGGTACAACAGTCCCACTTTAGGGAAAGACCGCAGGCTTACGATCTATACTCCTCCGGGGTATGAGACCAGTGGCAAAAGCTATCCGGTTTTCTACCTGCTGCACGGAATGGGGGGAGATGAAGAGGCATGGATCGCTTTGGGTCGCACGGCACAGATCTTAGATAACCTGATCGCAGAAGGCAAAGCTAAACCGATGATCGTAGTGATGACAAACGGGAACGTCTATCAGCAGGCAGCTCCGGGAGAAGCGGCTTCTGGTATGTATAAACCAACCATGCAGTTACCGAATACGATGGAAGGTTCTATGGAAGAAAGTTTTCCGGATGTAATTAAATTTATTGATTCAAACTACCGTACTATTAAAAAGAAATCCGGCCGGGCTATTGCCGGGTTATCGATGGGTGGTTTCCATACGCTGCACATCTCCAAACAGTATCCGGATTTGTTTGATTACGTGGGTTTGTTTTCTGCCGCTATCCTACCGGATAAAGAGGTGAAATCCCCTATCTATGACAATCTGGAACAAAAACTGAAAACCCAGTTCGACAAGAAGCCGAAACTTTACTGGATTGCTATCGGCAAAACCGATTTCCTGTATGAAGCGAATGTGGATTACCGTAAATTACTGGATGAGAAAGGTCATTCATATATTTACTATGAAAATGAAGATGGACATATCTGGAAAAACTGGCGTATTTATCTGACTGAGTTTGTTCCGATGTTATTTAAGTAATCATTTAAAAGGATTCTATCTTCAAGGCGGATCCATCAATTGAAGATCTAACTTAGCCAACAACCCAGGGATGAACAAAGTAATTCCCTGGGTAAGGATAAGCCTCTAATAATCTTGTAAAGATTGTATTTCTTTTCCGGATAGGATGATAGGAGACATTCTGTAAACATATCTTTTAGCCAGCTCCTCACGACCAAAAATACTTTTATAATTTTTTCGACTATAAATAATTTCCTGTTAACCCTCACTTAATCAGATATTTTTAGTATGTTTGTTTAGGAACCTATCAGGAAGTATTATGAAAAACTCTGAATCACCCTATCATGTGGAGGATGCTTTTTTCCTGCGGTTAATCCGGGAGGGAAATAAACAGGCTTTCCGGCATCTTTTTGATCTGTATTTTATTGCGTTGTGCCGCTTCGCGCGTATCTATGTGAAAGAAGAACAGATTGCAGAAGAAATTGCATTGGATGTTTTTACCTGGGTCTGGGAAAAAAGAGAAAGTATAGAGATCACACTGACATGGAAAGCTTATCTTACCCAGGCCACCCGGAATAAAGCACTAAATTATCTACGGAATAACCAACGTTTTATTCTGGTTTCCGACTGGACCTTCTATGAACGAACAGAGGAAGATCAATCCCTGGAATTGAAAGAACTGGAGAAACTGATTCAGGAAGCTATCTATTCCCTTCCGGCACGGTGTCAGGAGATCTTCTTAAAGAGCCGGAGGGATTATCTATCCAACAAAGAAATCGCCGCTGAGTTACAGGTCTCTGTTAAAAATGTGGAGGCACAGATTACCAAAGCGCTCAGGTTAATTCGTCACCACCTGAAAGACGGATATACTTATTTGTGGTAAAAAAATTAAAACAGCAGTAGGGTTCTCTTTTTCTGATGTGCCATATAGAAAAAGAGAAATGATGCGTAGAGAGATTCCCTGGGATTTACTTATTTCCCATTTCAAACAGGAAACCGGACAGGAAGAAGAGAAAGCACTCCTTGACTGGCGAAAACAACCGGATCAGGAAAAGATCTACCGGGAGCTGAGATCAGTATGGGAAGAAGTACTCAATAGTTCCCAAGGCTATACTCCGGATGCAGATTACTATTGGAAACGGTTTGAAAAGCGGATTGAACAGAAGAGACAGGTTACTGTTCCGTTGCGTACCTTCCGGATTGCCCTGGTGGCTGCTTCCGTGTCATTGATCCTTGGTATTGGTATGGCTTATTGGGGTGGAAAGAATCTATCTTCATCTCCGGAAGAGATCTTGCAATCCTATACCACCCTGAATGGTAAATCCCGGATGGTGCTGCCGGACGGTAGTCTGGTGTGGTTACATGCCGGATCCACATTGAACTATAAAACAACTTTTACAGAAAACAGGGAGCTTTTTCTGGAAGGAGAAGCCCTCTTTGAAGTGGAAAGAAAGGATGGTAAGCCGTTCTTCGTAAGGACAGGGGAGATTACTGTTGAAGTGCATGGTACCCGTTTTAATGTGGAGGCTTACCAGGACAATCCGGAAATAAAGGTTAGCCTGATCCATGGAAGTGTTTCTGTCGGGAACGGTGGGGAACGGTTGATGATGAGTCCAGGAGACAGGGTTTCCTTTCATAAAGAGGAACGGATATTTACCCTACAAAAAGAAGATGTGTTTTTTGAATCTTCCTGGGCGAATGAAAGTTATTCCTTTGAAGCGAAAACACTGGAATATATCTGCCGTTATCTGGAACGTTGGTATCATGTGGAAATTAAACTGGATCCCTCTATTGCTACGACACAGGTCTATACCTTTACATTAACAGATGAACCGCTGGAAACGATCCTACAGATCATGTCCGGACTAAACCCTATTCAATATACATTCACTGAAAATAAGAAGATTGAAATAACCCAGGTCAAACCATCTAAAAAATAAGCCTATGAAGCATGCATGAAAAACCAAAGAAAAAGGCATAAGCCGGAAAGCTTATGCCCGTTTCATACTATTCTTTCAGCGAACAACATGAGCCATACTACAAATTAGCCCTTTGATATAGGCTCACTATGTTAACTTTAATATTTACAAAGATATGAATAATCGAAAAAACTATCTTACAAAAAGGAGTAGTTTTATCTCCTTTGTTTTCCTTTTATTCTTCCTGCCATCTATAAAAGGAATGGAAACCAACGAAAAACTAACGATCCACTTCTCCGGAATTCCCCTGTCAGAAGCTATTGAACAGATAGAAGCAGTCAGTAACTACACCTTTTTCTACGATGTGAACCAAACGGATCTGAATCAACCGGTAAGCCTGCGGGTGAATGAGCAGGATATAGAGATTGCGATTGCTGAAATGCTGAAACCTACTGATCTCACCTTCCGGATTGTCACCCGTCAGATTGTCCTGCAACCGAAACAATCCACCACTTCCCAAATCGGAAGGAGGGTCCGGGGAACCGTGACTGATGATTTGGGTGATCCTCTGGCCGGGGTCAATGTAGTTATCAAAGGAACCACTATTGGTGTGGTTACCGATATGGATGGGAATTATGAGCTATCCCATGTTCCGGCTCATGCTATTCTGCAATTTTCTTTTATTGGTATGGAAACCCGGGAGGAAACAGTCGGTAATAAAACAGTGATTAATATTACGCTTTCAGAAAATGCGATCGCTTTATCGGAATTTGTGGCTATCGGGTATGGAACTACCCGAAAAAAAGACCTGACAGGAGCTGTGGCGAGTGTGAAAGCGGAAAATATGAATGTGGAAAGTACTACGAACGTGCTCCGTGCTATGCAGGGTAAAATGGCAGGGGTAGATATCGTCTCGTATGGAGGAGAACCGGGATCGGATATCAGTGTCATGATCCGGGGAGTAGGAACGTTCAATAATAGTGCCCCTTTATATATTGTTGATGGAATGTATATTGATAACATCAGTTTCCTGAACCCGAATGATATCGAATCCATTGATGTGTTGAAGGATGCCTCTTCCGCAGCCATTTACGGCTCCCGGGCTGCTAATGGAGTTATTATTGTCACGACGAAGAGTGGAGGGAACACTTCCGGGACACCTACCATCCATATGTCTGCCAATGTAGGATTCCAACATGCGACCAAACGGATTGATGTGCTGAATGCAGCTGACTGGATCCGGATCAGTACGGCTTCCCGGGAAGCGGTTGGACTGGAACCGCTGGATATGGCGGTTAATCCGCAGGCAGATACAGACTGGCAGGATCTGATCATGCGGACCGGATTGATGCAAAACTATAACCTTTCGGCACAGGGTGGTACCAGTAATTTTAAATATTACATTGCCGGAGGATATACGAATCAGGAAGGGATTATCCGGAACAGTGGTTATGAACGGCTAAACTTACAAGTGAAGACTGAGTTTAAGAAAGGGATCTTTACCGTAGGGGAGAACATTCTTGTTTCCTATGACCATAATATTCCGATGCCTACGGGTACGAGTCGTGTGGGAGGTATTATGAGCGCCATGTTGCTTTCGATTCCTACCTATACGGTCTATGATGATACGAAAGAAGGAGGCTTTAACGGTCCCTGGGGAGATGTGATCACTTTGCTAAACCCGGTCGCTGCCGCGGATATGGGAAAACGAAGGAAGGAGAATTATAAAACTTATATCAATACCTATGCGGAAGTAGAGCTGCCTTTTGACCTGAAATATAAACTGAATGTCAATACGGATCTGCTGGGTTCCTATAGGTTAGCCTATGAGACGATCTATAACACCGGACTGAACCAGAACAACCGGAATAAACTTTCTGAAGAGCGGGGGCAGAAAAAGAATATGCTGATTGAAAACCTGTTGACCTTTGACCGTCAGTTGGGTGATCATAAAGTAACTGCCTTGGCCGGATATACCTATCAACAGAATAAATACCGCCTGCTGACCGGAAGCGGAGCCTATATGCCGGACAAGATCATGGTTCTGGACGCTGCTACGGAAAGCCAGTCCGGAAGCCGGGAAACAGTGGCAACGCTCACCTCTGTGTTAGGGCGTGTGTTTTATTCCTACAAAAACAAATATCTGGTGAATGTAACCCTTCGCCGGGACGGATCTTCCAAATTTATGAAAGACTACCGCTATGGTAATTTTCCTTCCTTCTCGTTAGGCTGGAACATCGCAGAAGAAACTTTTATGGAGAAGTTTGATTTTCTGGATATGTTGAAACTGCGGGGTAGTTATGGGGTTTTAGGTAACCAGGAAATTGATAATTACCTCTATTCTTCCGATGTGACGTCCAATATCAATTACCTGATAGATGGGAATGTGATGTGGAACGGATCTTTTCCGAAAGTATTTGCCTCCCCGACTATTAAGTGGGAAAATACGGAGATGACGAATATTGGATTGGATGTAGTCCTGTTAAACAGTAAGCTGAAATTTACAGCAGAATATTATATAAAAAACACAACGGATATTTTGCTGAACGTACCAATCCCTTCATCTACCGGAGCCGATAATGATCCGTTAGTCAATGCCGGACATATCCGGAATAAAGGTTTTGAGTTTTTGATAGGATGGGATAAGATCGTCTCCAAAGACCTGAGCTACTCACTGAGTCTGGTAGGTAGCACTGTGAAAAACGAAGTGATCAGGATGGGAACCGGGGATCAGGTGATCTGGAGCGGCAGACCGAATCAATCCGGTGCTAATACCACGAAATCCCTGCAAGGCTATCCGATCGGTGGTTTCTGGCTGATCCCGACAGACGGACTCTTCCAGTCCGAAGAGGAAGTTGAGTCACATAGTAAAGACGGTAACCTTATCCAGCCCAATGCGAAACCGGGGGATATCCGCTTTGTGGATACCAATGGAGATGGACTGATTAATGATGATGACCGGGTGTATCAGGGCTCTCCTTTCCCGGATCTGACCCTCGGAGTAAACGCCTATGTGAAATGGAGAGATTTTGATCTTTCCCTGAACTTACAGGCCAGTTTCGGAGCTAAAATATACAGCTCTATGCGTTCGGACCTCGAAGATGTGAGCAAAGGGCAAAACTATTCGGCCAAAGCATTGAATTACTGGAGTCCTGAAAACAACGGCAGTAACTTCCCGCGGGTAGTGTGGGGAGATCCGAACCAGAATGCCCGGACCGATTCGGACCGTTTCCTGGAGAATGGAGATTATCTGAGGATTAGCAATGTGCAATTAGGTTATAACATTCCCCGTAGGATCGTACCTTTCCTGGAAGCGGCCCGGGTCTACCTGAATATAGATAATCTTCATACGTTCACCGGATACTCCGGCTACACACCGGATGTGAACAGGGATGATATCCTGAGCCGTGGAGTAGACTATTACTCATACCCTCTGCCACGTACTTTTGTTCTGGGTTTAAATGTTTCATTCTGATATAATTAAGAAGAGCCATGAAAAAAATAATAATGTGTATTGTAACTGTGTTATTGCTCAGTTGTGAATCTAATCTGGATCAGTTGAATCCGAATAACATTACTACAGAAACGTTCTTTGAGACGGAAGATGATTTTCTGCAGGCATTGGTAACGACCTACACGCCGTTACGAAATCCGTACGGAGGTTACTACAATGCCCGTTCGGTAGAGATCCGGAATTACCGGGGAGATGATGTGGTTACCCGGAATGATACGGAAGATTGTTATCAGATCTATCTGTTCATTAACTCTCCGGAAAATGTCACCGTGCAGAAAATGTTTGATGAATGTTATTCCGGTATCTACCGGGCAAACACCATTCTTGAAAAGCTGGAAAAGGCGGATCTGAGCGAAGCGTTTACAAACCAGATCCGGGGAGAAACGCTCTTTTTAAGAGGATTATACTACTTCATTCTTGCCAATGAATTCAAAGACGTGCCTTTGCGTCTGGTGGGATCCCAGGATCCGGAAACGTTTCTCATCCCTAAATCTTCCCAAAGTGATGTGTATGCACAGGTGGAATCTGATTTGCAGACCGCGGCCGGATTGCTAACGGTTGAGCCGTTGAATAACGGACGTGCCACGAAAGGGGCGGCCTGGGCTTTCCTGGGAAAGATGTATATCTATACGGAAAGATGGGCGGATGCTATCCGGGTACTGGAACCTTTGACCCGGTCTCCTTATTCGTATGGACTGGTGGCTGACTACAAACATACCTGCGATCTGGAGCATGAATACAATGAGGAGAGTATTTTTGAGATTACTTATCAGCAGGTCGGTTCTGCCACGGACCGGTGGGGAACAGAAACAGTGAACACGATGATGACTTCTCCGCTGAACCGTTTCTTTTCGGCAGCAGATTGTGGGGGATATGATATTTGTAACGCTTCGGAGAAGTTGCTGAATATCATGCTTTCCGAACCCGATAAGGATGGTAATTATGATATCCGGGCCATTATTAGTCTGGCCTGGGACTATCCGGGATGTATGTATTTCAATAAACCGTTTACGGAAAGTATCAGTCCGGTCAATCAGAGTAAAATATTTATTCGTAAGAATACCTATGCTGACTATCTGGACCGGGATAAAGCGGCGGAATCTGAGTTCAATGAGAAAGCTTACCGCTATTCTAATGTGCTCCTGTTCTTAGCGGAAGCCTATCTGAAAACAGGGAATAAGGAGAGAGCCATCAGTTATCTGAATCAGATCCGGAACCGTGCTAACCTGAATTTGTTGGACTCCTCTACGAATGAAACTGCCGTGATGAATGATATCATCAAACAGCGGGCGATTGAGTTTGTCCGGGAAGGTGAACGGTTTTATGATCTGAGAAGATGGGGGTTACTGGAACAGGAAATACAGAGTACCACACCAGAAAGAGCGGGTAATTTTTCCCGGCGGTATTATTATCTACCTATTCCCAGTAAAGAAATACAAACCAACCCGGAATGTATCCAAGCAGAAGGATGGTAAATGATTGAACTTAAATAGAAAGCATATGAACCTGAAAATAAAGTATATATTTCTGCTCCTCTGTTCCTGTATGACCAGTTCCGCACAGTATACGTCCGAAGGCATGGTAAAGCTTAACTGGCGGTTGTCATGCCAGGCGTATACGTTCAGAGAGTTCACGCTGGTGGAAACCCTGAATAAACTCAACACACTCGGCATTGAATATATAGAGATCTATCCGAACCAAACGATCGGAGGGAATATAGAAGGAACCACCACTTATCAAATGGACAAACAGAAACGTCAGCAGTTGAAAGAATTGCTGAAAGTACACGGAATCACTCCGCTTTCTTACGGCGTGGTTTCTCCGGAAAAGGAAGAGGAGTGGAAAGATCTGTTTGAGTTTGCAAAAGAGATGTGCATCTCTATGCTGATCAGTGAGCCGGCTTATCACTTATTGGATCTGGTAGAGGAGTTAGCCGATCAATATAAGATCAAAGTGGCGATCCATAACCATGCGGCACCGACCCGCTACTGGGACCCGGAGATCATGCTGTCCCGGTTGAAAGGGAGGAGCAGTAATCTGGGCGTTTGTGCAGATATCGGACATTTCGTCCGTTCCGGAATTGCTTCTACGGAAGCCGTCAAGCAATTGAGGAACCGGATTATTTGCCTGCATATGAAAGATGTGAACCAATACGGGATCCGGGTGGCACATGACATGCCCTGGGGAACCGGCTACTGTGATATACCCCAGGTTCTGAGAATTATGGAAGAAATGGGAGTGAAGTCTAACATCTTTTTCACTATAGAATATGAATATAACTGGCATCATTCCTTGCCGGAAATACGGGAAAGTATAGACTATTTCTATCGTATCACGCATTGGATGACCGCGAATTACTAACCTGATTAAAAAAAGAATATGAAACATACTATTTCAAGAAGAGAGTTCCTGAAAACTTCCACCTGTGCATTTGCCGGACTGACGATCATTCCCGGACATGTAGTCTCCGGAATGGGCCATACGGTTCCCAGTGATAAGCTGAATATCGTAGGGGTAGGAGTAGGCGGAAGAGGACGGAAAGACCTCCACTTCATGCAAAGTGAAAATATCATAGGATTATGTGATGTGGATCTGGCCTATGCAAAGGAGACGATACAGACTTATCACAAAGCCCGTGTATTTACAGACTACCGGAAGATGTTTGATACAATGCATAAGGATATCGACGCTGTTGTGGTTGCCACTCCCGATCATACACATGCGATTATCGCTGCCGGTGCAATGCATTTGGGAAAGCATGTGTATTGTGAAAAACCATTGACCCATTCCGTGTATGAATCCCGGTACCTGACGGAACTGGCACGGAAAAAGAAAGTGGCTACCCAGATGGGGAACCAGGGTAATTCAGGAGAAGGAGTACGTCTGATCTGTGAATGGATCCGGAATGGGGAGATCGGAGAAGTGAAAGAAGTACATGCCTGGACCAATCGTCCGATCTGGCCACAGGGACTTCAACGTCCGGCAGTGGGTATGAGCCTGCCGGATACTTTAAGTTGGGATCTCTTTTTAGGCCCGGCTCCCTACCGGCCTTATCATGAAATCTATACCCCCTGGAACTGGAGAGGGTGGTGGGATTTCGGTACGGGAGCACTGGGAGATATGGCCTGCCATATTCTCGATCCGGTTTTTCAGGCATTGCACCTGAAGTATCCGGAGAAAGTATTCGCAACCTCTACACAGATTACCATGGATTGCGCCCCTCATGCTGAAAAGGTAAAATTTACTTTTCCTGCCCGTCCGGATCTGCCCAAAGTGAAGATGCCAGAGGTGGTACTCCATTGGTATGATGGTGGATTTGTTCCTGATGCTCTGTATGAATTACCAGCCGGAGTGATGGACGGAAAAGAGTGGATCAATGGAGTGATCTTTAAAGGAAGTAAAGATATGCTCATCTGTGGTTGTTATGGAGCTAAACCGTTTTTGGTATCCGGAAGGGTGCCGGATATACCCAAAACTCTCCGGCGGGTAGAGACACAACCGGAAGGATGGAGGAACGGGGATCATCATATGGATTGGGTCAGGGCCTGTAAGGAAAGTCCGGAAAACCGCATTCCGGGAAGCGCGGATTTTGAATACGCAGGACCTTTAAACGAAACAGTAGTGATGGGAGTGTTAGCGGTCCGCTTACAAGGGCTTCATAAAGAACTGCTATGGAATGGTGAACAGATGAAGTTTACCAACATCAGTGACCGGGAAAACATCCGGGTTGTGAAAACAGATCTCTTTACCGTACAGGACGGTTATCCGACCTTTAACACAGAATATGTCACCCTTCCCGCCAAAGAAACAGCGGAAGAATTCATAAAACATAATTACCGGGAAGGCTGGAAACTCTCCTGAGTCCTGCCATAGATAAGTGTCTAAAAAATCAGTTCACCTAAAAAGCGACCTGTGCCCCGGGGCGGGGATCGCAAAAGAACCAACAATCATTCTTCATTTTTATAAAACAGACAGTTTCTTTTGCGATCCCCGCCCCGGGGCACAGGTCGCTTTTTAGGTGAACTGATTT
>JAJQEE010000120.1 GCA_021201865.1 Tannerellaceae bacterium
CCCAGGGATTCGCTTCGCTCAGCCCTGGGCTATTGCTGGTACCCTTGCAGGGTAGCATATCAATATATAAAACATTTACAAGAGAATTTAACAGCCCTGCGGCAGGACCTGGGTAGGTTAGTTAGGCGGCTGTCTGATGTATGATCGGATTTTGTCAGCATAACTTCTGATATATTTCTTCCAGTTTTTGGGCTAAGACTGTGCTATTGTACCGGGTATGTGATAATTCGATGGCTTTCTTTTTTGCTTGTTCGTACCTATCTGCGTCTGATAACAATTGCTCCAGTGCCCCGGCTAATGCATCCGGGGTGTTGGGATGGTAGAGTGTGCCTGCTTCTCCGACGATTTCGGGGAAGGAACCGGTGGTAGGTTCTACAGCGGGGCGGCCGGCTGCGAAGGCTTCGCAGAGGTAGAGTCCTACGCCTTCTTCGAAGGTGAGAGGGACACTGATCACACTTATTTGTTTATAGAATGCGGTGTGGTCTGAGAGTTGGTAAGTGTCGTTTATTTCTACATCGGCACTATAGGGTGAAAGTATTTTCCGGATCTTTTTCAGGAATGGTTTGTCCTGTGAGGTATAACCTCCGGCTATTTTCAGTTTCAGGTTGGGGATGTTATTTTTTTCTTTTAGCTGGACAAATGCTTTTGCCAGTATCTCCAGTCCGTCGGCCTGATTCATCCGGTAGAAGAAACCGATGACAGGATCGTTTGGGTAGATGGGGGATGCGTATTTCTCTGTTTCTATTCCGGGATAAATGACCTGGATAGCGGGTAGTTGGGGTAACCGTTGACGGGCGATACGTTTATAAAAACTGCTGGTGGTTACGAATTGGTCTACATAGGGAATGTTTTCTGCAATTCCCTTCCAGGCGATTGTGGCGTATGGTTCGTCAAGGCTGTCGATCCATACTTCTTCATCCTGTAATGAACAGACAATAGGGATGTTTATCTCTTTCCGGATTGCTTTGGCTACTCCTATTAACAGAGTGCTTGAAAGGTGAATGATGTCTGGTTTTTCCTGTTCTTTGATCCATGTGACTAATGTTTCCACTTCACGGTTGAAGGCTTCGTCTTTGCCGGTGATCATGGCAAGGGTCATTCCTTCTGATCCTTTGGCGGAAGTGCTCCCGGAAAGGGAGGAAGCCATTTTCAGCAGCGTACCGGAGGACAAGATCTTTTTGAGCCATGCGGGCATTTTCTTTTTTCCGAAAAAGCGTTGTTCGGTGTAGAATGAAGTGGCCGGGAAGAACAGAGGAGTGTCTGCCTGGAAGGATGTATCAGTTAGTGGGAGGTACAAAGGCATAATGATCATCTCATGTCCTGCTTTGCGTAGCGCACTTGCCTGCAGGTTGTCCCGGAAGCAGTTTCCACAGTAGAATGAATCTCCCGAACCTGGTATGATAAATAGAACTTTCATGATTATATCTGCGTTCCTTAATTTCTTTTTATTTCTTTTCTGACTTCCCGTTTCACAAATAAAACCGTACATCCGATGAAGAAAGTGGTGAATATGATAGCTGTGAGCCAGATTCCTGTGGGGATATGAGTGATGCCTGCGCTGATGCCGATAAAGGAGCTGATCACTCCTGTCAGGATGGCATAGAGAGGAACAATGAGGTTTTCCCGGTTCAGGGCTTTTTCTATTTTCCGGTCGGGGAAGCCTAACGTGCGGTATAGCTCTATTTCTTTGCGGCGCATGGCGAGGTTTTTACGTACGACAATGATAAAACTCATAATGCCAAGTAGCAGTCCAATCCCCCCTAATGTCATAAAGATGGTGAGGTAGGTATCGGTGACGCTGTTGAATTCTTTTAACCGCTCTTCGGTGGGGGTGACCCGTACGCCATATTCGTGAAGTGCCTGTGAAAGCAGCATACGGGTAGTCGCTTTTTCTGATTCGGGAACCCGGAGTAGGGCAACTTCACTTCCGGTTATTTCTTCCCATATTTCAGAGAATAGTTTTTTGTCGATCAGGATGTGTCCCTGGAAGATGGTGTTGTCTAATGTTCCTACCAGTTGAATGATTACTTTTTTCCATGGTTGCCTTCGTAGTGGAGCGTGTCGCCGAGGCTCATTCCCAGACTCCACATAAGTACGGTTTCGTCTACGAGTGCAGGGTAAACATACTCTTCTGCTTGTTGTAACCGGGTAAACAATTCCTTCCGGTCTGCGTGGTAGATATTCTGTTTCAGTCCGATCGTACTTGCTTCCAATGCCTGCATATCTACTCCAAGTACGGAGGGAGTCATGACTTTATTCAGGTTGAGGCAGCTTGCTTCGTCGGCGTTATAGCGCAGGCATTGCATCACTTCGGTAGTTGGTGAAAGGGAAGTGAGAGCCAGTCGTTCGCGTCCTGTTTCTGTAGAAATGTTGTGATAGATTGGAACGCTGCTTTCACACCACAGGGTATAATTTCCTGTACCGGATGATAACTGGCTGCTATCTGTGAATCCTTTGCGGTTGAGCCCGACTGAGAATACGATAAATACACCTATAGCAAGGGTCAGGTAAGATATCCTTACCTGTTTTCGTTGAGCAAACAGGATTTTCCATACCAGCATGGAGGAGTCAGGGCAGGAAGATTTACTTCCTTTGAGATAGATGATAAGATCTCCCCAGCAGGTAGCGGTAATAAGGATCCATAAACCTACTATTACGAAGAGGGTGACTGAACGGAATAAGAACACGTTTAAGCCTATTAACACCCCGGTAATTAGCGTGTTGCTAATTGCCAGGACAGAACGGTTTAGGGTTGTATGGGAAGAGGGCGAGGGGAGAGTGCTCTTTTTCCTGAGTGCATGCCTCAGTGTAAGGTATAACCCGGTCAGAGACATAAGGATCCCGGCAATGAATCCAATTGCTATAGTGGCAGGATCGGGAAGTAGCTGGAATCCTTGTGTATGGGTAGCTCCCTGCCAGACGCTACCCAACAGCCACATGATGAGCATGGTGTAGAACAGACCTATCACCACTCCGGCCAGTGAGGCCAGCAGTGTTATGGGAGCAGTTTCGATCCATAGGTTGCGGATGATCTTTTTATCCGGATAGCCCATCGCCTGCATTAGAGTGATCTCATCCCGCCGATGAAACAACATTTCTGTTAGTGGGATAAGCATCAATAGCAAAGCGGAAACTATAATAAAAAGCCAAGAGCAAGGAACAGTCCGGAGAAGTCTACTCCGTTTCTGGCGGCTGTCAGTCCGGCTTCCCGGGGGTGGATAAGTTGCAGGCCGAACATACTACTGGTCAGGTCATTCAAATCCGGTTCCGGTTCTGTGATTCGTATAGCTGTGGCTGTTCCGAAGGAGTTGCTCCATCCGGTTTCTATATCGGTATAGGAGATGATCGCTTTGGGGGTGTTGCGATAGAGTTCCCAGTACGCTTCATCTTCATCCGTGATCAGGTCCATATCGATTGGCAGGTCACTATCCCAGTCTGTACAACGTTCTACATCGGATAAACCCGGAAATTCTGCGCTTAGTGTAGGGTCGGCCATTAATTCTGCGAGGGGAACGATCTCTTTAACTTTTAGTTCGATCGTATCGGTATGGAGTGTCTTGAGGTCGGAAGAAGTAAAATAAGTTAGCCTAAGGGTATCATTTACTTTTGCCTGTAGCCGTTTGGCTGCATAGTCTGACAGGATCATTTCACCGGCAGGCAAGGGTTTATTTCTGTAGTGGTCGGCAGCTGTAACAAATGAGTAGGGAACGAGCTCCTGTTCTTTTTCTATGGAGTTGACCAGATAGGAGAAAAGGCGGTTAGTTGCCTCATGTCTGTTGCGTATCAGTTGCACTACCTCTTTTTGTATGAATACCCGGTCAGAGGTAATCTCTGTGAAGGTATCTTTTTTGCTGTTTTCAGGCCGGAAAAAGAATATTGCCATGCTTCTTCAAATACTTCCTGTGAAATAGGTTGGTTAGACAGGATCAGGTTGAACCGTCCTTCTGTTTCAAGTACTTCTGCTAATTGCTGACGGTTTACGAAGATATTTAACGGAAGGATCTGCTCATTTTTGAGGCTGATATTTCCTCCTTCTCCGGTGGGAAGTATGCCATCATATTCCAACCGTAGACTGGTGGTGTAGTTTTCGGTTACAAAGAGTGATCCGGAGGGTACTAATCCGGTGGCGGGTAACCGGAGCACGATATCTCCGTTTCCTGGGGACAGTTCTTTTGCAAGTGGAGCATTTATTTTCGCTTTTCCTCTTTCTATTGCCGGATCATCAGTTCCCCAGATCATAACGGGCAATAATTGGCCGGACTGTGAAATAAAACCGTTGGTCAGCAAGATGCCCCTTGCATTATTGAAGATAGGCTGTCTGAGGATCGCTTCGTCCAGAAAGGAGTTCATGGCAAACAGGACTGTTTCGGTCGTGCCCAACCGTTCGTTCACCCGTTTGACCAAGGTATTACGAACAGAGTCTCCGATTAGCAGGCTTCCGGTAATAACGGCAACGGTGATAGCCACAGCCAGGGCTACCAGTTTATAGTAACGGGCAAAAAAGATAATATTTTTATGGATCAGCTCTCTTTGATTCACTGTAGGACTCCTTCTTTAAGGGTGAGTATACGTTGTGCTGTGGCTGATATTTCGTCTGAATGGGTAACCATTACAATGGTGGTTTGTAAGGTCCGGTTTATTTCAGCCAGTCCGGCGGCAATGTTCCGGGCATTTTCTGCATCCAGTTGTCCGGTCGGTTCATCGGCCAGCAGGAGATGCGGTTGCATGATCAGTGCCCGGCAGAGAGCCGTTCGCCCGGCTTCTCCTCCGGATAAGGTGGAAGGATACTGGCTGGCTACGTGTGTAATACCCGTCATTTCCATTAACTGTTGTGCGTATTGTTCTTTTTCTTTGTTGACTGTTTGTTGGTATGCCAGTACTGGCAGGAGGATATTCTCCCATACGGTGTACTGTGGAAGCAGGCGGTGATCCTGAAAAACAAATCCGATCTGCTGGTTTCTGATCTGGGTATGATCGATTCCTGATGCAAACAGTTCTTCTCCGTTAAGCTGGTAACTTCCGGTATCAGGCAGGAGAAGGGTTCCCAAAATAGAGAGAAGCGTTGTTTTCCCGGAACCGGACGCTCCTCTGATCGCTATGAATTCACCTTTTTCCACTTCCATATTGATGGCACGGAGGACTGTATTGCTCTTTCCTTCTCCGTCAGGATAGGTTTTAGTCAGGTTTATTATTTTTATCAATGGTGTCATGTTTTGTAATCAATTTTTTATTTATTCCCAAAGCAGAAAAGCGTTCCCCGTGTAGTTAGGATATAGAAATGATCCCGGATGATCGCAGGTGATCCTACAATGGGTTCGCCAGTGTCATATTCCCAGATCAGTTCTCCTTTTTTTGTGTCTAAGATAGATACAATGCCTGTTTTGGTACATACAATCACCTGATCATGGCAGATCACGGGGGAGCTTTCTCCTACATTTCCTTTCAGCATATACTTCCAGCGCAGGGAACCGTCTTTGCGGTTGATGGCATAGAGGTACCTTTCGTCTGAAAGGACATAGACTACATCGGCAGACAGAGCGGGTACGGAAACAAAGGAGCCGTCACCGTTATCGGCTTGCCGGATCTTTGTGTGTTGGTCTATTTTCCCTTTTTCCAGTTTAAGCTCGTAGATATTTCCTGAATAGTCTCCTACATAACAGTAATTGTCCCGGATTGCCGGAGAAGCAGGAACATAGGCTTCGAGTTGAAGAGAGTCGGTAGGAAGACCTGTCTGGGTATTGATGATCCGTAACCAGGCATCGCACCCTCCGAAGATTACGTGGCTGTTCCACAGGGCAGCGGCTCCGTTGAGGTAGTAGCCGGATTCAAAGCTGCTGATCTCTTCTCCAGTTTGTATATCCACGCAGTAGAGGAGATTGTCATAACTGCCGAAAACGACAGCTTCCCTGTTTTCAAATTGAGTGATATTAGGAGATGCGGATATCTGTCCCCAGGTTTCAAATGTCCAGAGCGTATCTTTTTGTGTAAGTGACAGGGCGGTCATAAATCCGTCTATCCGTCCGATATAGAGGACTTCATTGTGGATCATAGGAGTTGCTTCGACTGCTGTTTTCAAATCATATTCAAAAACCAGTTCCCCAGCGGCATCTACTCCCCGTATTTTTCCACGACGGTCAGACCAGTAAGCTACTGATTCATTGACCACCGGAGAGGAAACAGTGCGTGTATCACTTTTAAAACTCCATAACAGAACCGGGTCGGAGGGCAACCGGGTGGAGGTATATCCACTCAGCGAGGCATCTCCACGGAAGAGTGGCCAGCTATCACTTCCACCTGTACTGGAGAAGAGGGAGTTGTTCGTACATCCGCTTAATCCGATTCCTGTGATAATCCCTATGATCCCTAAAAATATTTTCATGCTTCCTTTGTCTGTTTTATATAGATAGCTCCTGTCGGACATAGCTGCGCCAGTTGTTCCGGTATGTTCGGTTTATTTTCTTCCGGTAGCATGATCTGCATGCCGAATCCTCTGTCTTTGAATGTAAATCCGTTTTTTGTATTGTAAACGCACAGTCCGCACCGGATACATTTGGCCTGTTCAAACCATATATCTTCCCGGATATGGGTTCTTTCCATTACGGGTAGGGCGGAGGTTGCGTCATACCGTGGACGTTTGATCCCTTGTCCGGTGGCATAGTGGCGTAGTTTACACCCTTTTTTACCAGCACAGGCACAATGCAGACAACGGGAAGGGGTATCTACTGTTTTTTTGAGATATTCTTTTTCTTTATTACGGAACCTTCCCAAACGGGAGAGGTAGAGTTTTTTGTCGGGTTTACTGTTATCTATGTCTTTTGCCAGTGATTCTTCCGGCTGTGTGGCTATCTCTTTCAGGATCGTCCGGATGGATACGGCTTTATCTATGGTGCCACGGCGGCAGGCTTTTTCGCAGGGAGCCTTACATTCGTCACAGGCTGTTTCCGGCAAATGGAATGTCTTTGCCAGCAGCGCACGTGCTTCCCTGAGTAGCCCGTTATCATAGAGATCAAGTACTTTTTCCACGTCCAGTCCTTTGCTACATACCATACTGCATGGTGCTTCGCAGTCGGCCCGGTGGTCGCTCAGAAGTAGCTCCAGGGATAGAGTACGAACCTGGTTCACTTCTTCCCCTTCGGTATCGATCACCATTCCTTCTGTGGGAATGGTTGTACAGGAAGGTATGACCTGTCCGGTGGTGCAGTTCTTTACTGCACATACCATACAGGAGGATTTATGGCCGGCTCCTTTGGCATAGCAAAGGGAGGGTATATCGTAACCGATCCGCCGGGCTGTTTCAATCAGGGTTTCGCCGGCCAGGACTTCCACAGATATATTATTGATCGTTATCTTCATTATTCTTAAACTTAAAACTTAGGACCTTAAACTTAAAACCTGTTATCTTCCTTCACACGGACAAAGCAGGATGAAACGGTATCCGTTTGTTGCATTGCCTAAGAGGTCGCCCATTCCGGGAAACTCTATATGCATGCCTGCAATGCGTATTCTGTTTTTTGTCAGATATTCTAATAGTTGTTTGCGTGTTTCTGATGCCTGTATAGGATCTATGTCATGTACGGTTGCTACTTCCGGATGGGGTATCTGAATGACCATAGCATTCACTAAGTCACCCCAGATGAAGATTTGTCTTCCTTCGGATTCAAACAGGTAGCCGGTGTGTCCGGGGGTATGTCCGTAAGCAGCTATGGATTGTATGCCGGGCATAATCTCATGGACTGAACCACCTGCCTGTCCGGGTTCGAAGAGTTGTAGTTTGTCTTTGTAGAGGTGGATCACTTTTTGTGCGTTGTCGAATCCCCGGCGGCGGTTTTCGGGCTGGCTTTCCCGGTTCGCGTCGTTTGTCCAGTAGTCGTGTTCTGCCTGGGAGATATAGAGGGTTGCATTCGGAAAGCTCTTCTGGTCTTCTTTTAGTAATCCTCCGATATGGTCGCCGTGCATGTGGGTGAGGAGGATCATGTCTATATCTTCCGGTGCTTTGCCTACTGCCTGCAGGTTGTCGAACAGTCTGGTTCCGTATCCGGCATCAACCAGTATGGTTTTTCCGGGTGTTTCTACCAGAAATGCATTTACTGCACTGGGGTAGGTACCTTCGGGGAGGTATTGCTGTAGCATCTCCGGTGTGGTTCCGGCCAGCACATCACTTTTCCCTTCCCGTTGCACTTCCGGCAACAAGGTAATCGCATAATCTTCCATATCATAGATAAAAGGCGGTAATTCCTATTGGGCGATTGCTTTCCCATGTAGGAAGGATATAGATGCCAGTATGATTATTATTTTTGTATTCCTTATTTGTTTATTCATACTTTTGCTTCTTTCAGAGGTTTCTTCCTGATGGCATTGAAACTACATTCATCTACACACAATCCGCAGAGGACGCATGTTTCGGTTTCAATGGTGTGTACTTTGTAGGGAGTATAGGGAATGGCTTCTACCGGGCAGGCTTTGGCGCATTTGGTACATCCTACGCATTCGTCGGTGACGGTGTATTTGATCATGTCTTTGCAGGTACCTGTTTTGCAGATGCCCTGTACATGTTCTTCATATTCGTGGCGGAAATATTTGAGGGTGGTCAGTACCGGGTTGGGTGCTGTTTTACCTAATCCGCACATAGAGGCTTTTTTGACATGAATAGCCAGTTCTTCCAGTTTGTCTATATCTTCCAGACTGGCTTTTCCACTGCATATTTTGTCTAAGATGTCGAGCATACGGCGGATCCCTACGCGGCAGAAAGTGCATTTACCGCAGGATTGGTCGCAGGTGAAGCTCAGGAAGTAGCGGGCTACATCTACCATACAGTCGCTTTCGCTCAGGACGACTAATCCTCCGGATCCCATCATGGCTCCCATCTGGTTGAAGGCGTCGAAGTCTACCTGTACGTCGCAGAGGTCTGCGGGTATACATCCTCCGGAAGGACCTCCGATCTGTACAGCCTTTAGTTTTTCACCACCTTCTACGCCTCCTCCGATCTCTTCTATGATCTGGTTGAGGGTAATACCCATGGGAACTTCGATCAGACCTCCGTGCCGTATTTTTCCGGCGAGGGCGAATACTTTGGTTCCTTTGCTGTTGTCTGTTCCTACCTGATTGTAATAGTGGGCACTGTGTTTGACAATGTAGGGTATCTGACTCAGGGTTTCCACGTTGTTGACTAATGTGGGTTTTCCGTTCAGTCCTTCTACTGCCGGGTAGGGAGGACGTTGTTTGGGGAATCCCCGTTCGCCTTCGATGGAAGCGATCAGGGCTGTTTCTTCGCCGCAGACAAAGGCTCCGGCTCCTTCGAATACTTCTATATCGAAACTAAAGTCTGAGCCTGCTATCTTATTCCCTAACAGGTTTTGTTGGCTGCATAGTTCGATGGCACTCCGTATCCTGACTACAGCAAGCGGATATTCTGCCCGGACGTAGAAGATCCCTTTATCCGCACCCACTGCATAGGCGGCAATGATCATTCCCTCTATGACACGGAAGGGGTAAGATTCAAGCATCATACGATCCATAAATGCACCGGGGTCACCTTCGTCACCGTTACAGATTGTATATTTTTCTTTCTTTCCGGAGGCAGCCACTATTTCCCACTTTTTACCGGTTGGGAAACCACCTCCTCCTCTTCCCCGGATACCACTTTGCAGAACCGTGTCTATGACTTGCCGGGGTGTTTGTGTTCCGAGTGCTTTTTTCAGCCCTTCAAATCCTCCATGGTTGATATATTCTTCCAGGTTTAAAGGGGTGAGGAAACCGTATCCTTCGGTAGAGATATGTTTCTGACTGGCCAGGAAGCTGTCTATCACTCCTGTCCGTTCGTTTTCCGGTTTCCAGATCACATTATCCCATGTGAGGTCGGTATGGAACATATCAATATGGTTGACGAGATTGTTCTTCAACCGTTTCAGATAGCCTGCCGGTTTGAAATGCTGGTGCAGGATCTCCTTGATCTCGGTTGCTTTTACATTGGGGTAACGGGTGATTGCGCCGTCGGCTGTTACTACATCGATGAGGGGTACTTTGTTACATACACCTACGCACCCTACAGATTTGATATTTACTTCAATCCCTAACTGCATGGAGGCTGTTTTCAACTCTTCATAGATGTCTGTGGAACCACTGGCCATACAGCAGGAACCCATACCTAACCGGATCTCTCCGGCAATCTTCCGTTTTTCCTGTGCTGCGTCTTCTTTTTCTTTTTCCTGCTGGCTGGCCAGGAAATCTTCTATTACTTCATTGACCCGGCCGGGTAGTACATGACCGTATATTTTCTTATCGATCTGCACAACAGGAGCCAGTGTACAACAACCCAGACAAGCGATCTTTTCAATGGAAAATTGTTTATCGTTCGTTGTGATACTGCCTTCTTCGATTTCGAGCTCCCTGACAAATGCATCGTAGACGTTTCCGGCTCCCTTTACGTGACAGGCTGTGCCGGTACATACTTTGATCAGGTGTTGGCCGAGTGGGATATGCCGGAACTGCGAATAAAAGGTGGAGACACTGATCAATTGTGCCCGGTCGATTTCCGTCCGTTCGTATATTCGTTCAATCGCGTCTGCGGGCAGATAGTTGAATTCGTTTTGTAATGCCTGTAACAGGGGGATGATCATTTCCCTGCCTGTCCCGGTCTGTTCAATAATCGCATCGACCTTTTCAAGTAGTCCGGCCCGGTTTTCCCCGGGATTATGTTCACATTGACACGCCATATTAGTTTGCTGCTACACAGTAAATACTATTTTCTGTCCGTACAACCATCCTGCCGTCTGTAAAGGCGGGTGTGGCGAATGTACGTTCCCCTGTCTCAAATGAACTCAGCAGAGACAAGTCGCCATTTGCTGAGAATATATATATTTTACCGTCGTTACTGAACTGGTATATTTTACCCTCTACCAACATAGGAGAGGAGTAAAATTCTGAGTTAAGTTCCTGGTAAGTGGTCGTCTCCCCTGTTTGTGAGTCGAAAGCCGCCATGATGCCGTAACTGGTAGAGATGTAGACATGGTCTTTGGTAGCTACGGGACTGGCTACTTCGGGTAGGAATTCATCCGATTCCCACAGTATACTGCCGTCTGTTCCGTTGATCGCTACTAATTTGGAATATTCGCTGGCACCGTAAACAATTCCGGCAGCACTACAGGCACTCGCTCCGACTTCTCCTGTCAGACATTCCACACGCCAGAGCTGTTCCCCATTGTTTGGGTTGTAAGCTGTAATGGCCGGATTACCCATCAGCACTAATTGAGGCTGGTTGTTGATATTGGCTATGATGGGTGAACTCCATGTGACTTTCTCCGTCCGGCTTTTGCTCCAACGTTCTGCTCCGGTATTGAGATCCAGTGCGATCACTTTGGGAGAATTGGCGTTATCATATTGTACGATCAACAGGTTTCCATAAATCAGTAAGGAGGAAGCATATCCGTAATGGTTTTCCGGAATGCCAAGATTTTTAGCCCATACCTGTTTCCCCTCCGTATCTGCGCAAATCAGGTCGCCTGTAGCAAAAATAGCACATACTTGTTTGCCGTTGGTAATCACGGTAGAGGCTGCCAGTCCTGTGTCTTCTGTTGTTTTAGGTGGTTGTGCCGGTGATCCCGGTATGTTGGCAGCAGCCAGTGACCAGAGCTTTTCTCCTGTGTTGAGGTCGTAACAGTAGAGTTCACGTGCCTGGTCATCTGCACCGGAAAAGAAGATCCGGTTTCCATTGATAACGGGTGAATTATATCCTTTGCGGGGAACATCGGTGCGCCAGGCAATGTTTTCTCCTGCTTTTAGATCCCATTTGGTTGGGATACCACGTGCAGTAGAGACCCCGTTGGAACTGTTTCCACGGAATCCGTTATGTGTTACTTTGGGAACTTCCGGCTGAGGTGCGGAAGGTGTTTCAGTAGTGGATGCTGCGGCTGTCTCTCCGGATGGTTCTTCTTCGGCTTCCCCTTGTCCGGCCTCCGGTGCGGTGTCTGCTTCGGTCGGAAGGTCACCGGGTAAGGCATATTCGTCCGTAGAGCCTGTCTCTTCTACATACGCCACCAGTCCTTCCTGTGCCTCTTCCTTATCTTCCGGCTGGCCACTCAGGAAAGGAGAGGACAGGGCCACAAAAAGCAGTGCCAGAGTGGCCACGCCGGCGGCTGCCCAGTGGATATATTTCCGGGCCTGTGTTTTGATGGCCCATTCGTCGATCGGGTCGATCTCTTTATCCGGAATGTTTTTGGTCTCCGCATAATAATAGCGAAGCGTAACGACAAACAGGATCAGCATCCCAATCAGGATATAGACGCCTGTCATCAGGTGATCCATCCGGATGAAATAGGCACGGCGTGCCAGCAGGTCCAGTTGCCTGATCTGTTCCTGTAACACCGGGTTGTTGGCATTGGCATCATTTATTTCTTTCAGGGTTTCCACTACTTCAGTTTGCAACGGATTTACGTCTTTCACCTGAAAATAGTTGGTCACCAGCATAATGGAGAAGGTCACGATAAAGATCGCTGAGACAATGGCGATATTTCTTGCTATTTTTCTCTTCATTCTATCTTTTTTTTATTGTTATCGTTCTTTTTCAGTTTTTAGTATGTTATCCCCAAAGGGGATTAAGCAATAGCCCAGGGTTGAGCCGCAGGCGATTCCCTGGGTGAGCTTGTATATGAAAATAACCTTGAAAAGGTTTCATATTTCTTTCAGGTGCAACCCACTTCGGGGTTGACTCTTTTATTTAACCTACCCTGGGTTTGTCAACCCAGGGCTATTGCTTGAATCCCCGCTGGGGATATTTTTATTTGTTACTACCCTAAAACTTTGAACTTTGAACCTGAAACGTTTAGAGTTTAATGTTCAAGGTTCAACGTTTCTTCATGGGACAACTTTGGTTTTGCGGGCAATAGCTGAAGCAACGGGCGCAGCTTACGCAGGTCGCTTCGTTGATCGCGTAGGTTTTGCGGGTTCGTTTTACGGATAGGTTGATCAGTGTAAGGCCGATTACCAGTCCGATGAAGGCTCCTGCTATTGTTCCGTATTGTTTGAATGCTGCCTGTATGTATTCTGCTTTTTCCGTGAGTGCTTCCATTGTTCCGCCCTGTCCGTAGAAGGCTTCCAGATCGAGTGACAGGATGTCCTGCGGGTTGGTTTCCTGTTCGATCACCATGTCGTAGAGGCGTACATCTTTATTTCCACGGCTTAGCTCGTCACTGGCCATACGCATCAATAAGGCGCCAGCTATGGTCATAACGGGTAGGATTATGAAGTATTTGACGATACGGCGTACTCCTTCGGGGCGGCTTTCTTTTACCTTATTTTCGTAGGGTGGCATGATTGCGTCTACCGGACAGGCATTGTGGCAAAGCTCACAATTAATACAGGTTTGTTGTGTGAGCCTGGGTTTCCAGATGGATACCCGCGAAAACAGGCTCAATAAAGCTCCGTAAGGACAAAGGAAACGGCAGAAGGGTCTTCCGGTAAATATTGCAGCTATTAAGAGGAGTACTCCGAAAGTGATCAGGCCAATATCTCCTCCAAGCCGGAAGATCCCGATAAACGGATCGAAGCGACAGATAATAAAGCTACTGCGCGTTACGGCATAGAGGATCGCTAAAATAAGATAGATCCAGGGGATCATTCCTAATACGGTGGTCAGGGCTTTGGATAACCGGTAGTTTTTTACGTTAACTAATTCCTGCAACGCTCCGAACGGGCATACGCCTGCACAGAAGACCCTGCCGAAAAGAAAGGCAAAGATAACAGGAAGTATGAAAAAGAGCAGGACACTCACAGGCATCACGTAACCGGGATCTACAAGGGCAAGTGATACGTTTTGTATGGCGCCGATACTGCAGACACAACCACTCCGGAAAAAGCCGAAGTAGGCCACGGAGAGGATCGAGACCAGGATAATAGGAGTGCGTTTCCGCTGTTTCAGTACGGCCCATGCAACGATACTCATCATCACAACTAACAGAAGTATGTCGATTGCTGTCCATAGGGTTTCATTGGGTACGGGATAGTAATGATCCGGATATTGATAGCCCGACTCAAAATCAGGTTTGGGAAACCTGTTTTGTGCGTTGGCGATCCATCCGGACGCTAATAATATGCCTGTCGATAATCGTTTTTTCATTTTCATTCGTCTTTTAGCTTATATGCCATGGCATAGGGTACACGGGTGATCGCATCTGCAGGGCAGACTTTCGCGATCTGGCATTCGTTGCAATTCTTACATACTTCCTGCTTTACCTGCAGATAAAGTGAACCGTTCCCAAAAGAACTACACCCTTTGACACATTTTCCGCATCCGTTACACAGATCTTCATTGATCGTATATTCAAAATAGGGGTCTTCCACAAATTGCCGGGTGATGGCTCCTGTAGGGCACATCATATTCTCTGCGGCTGTATTCAGGTCTTTTACGTTACTGCGGTAATATCCTCCGCACAGGTCGCAGTACCCACATACCCGGTTTGCATGGATACATTTGACTGCCGACAGGGGCAATACACAATCTGTTTCGCATCTGCCACATTGAGTACATTTGGCCGGGTCGATCTGCCAGAAATGAGTAGCGTCTGTAGTCAGTCCTTTCTTAGCCAGGGCACCGGTAATGGCAAGAATAGAACCTCCGGCTACCACTGAACCACAGAGGCGAAGGAACTTACGCCGGGCGATCGGGTTGTTTTTATTTTCTATTTTCTCTCCCATGGTTGTTATTATATAGTAATTCCTTTACGTAAGGGGCAGGTGACACCACAACCGGAACAGGCTGAACTGGCCGCGAGCAGAGGATCAAAGCGGAAAACGGATACCATACCATTGCCTGCTACATACATTTTATCGTCTTTCATCCTGACTTCATACGCTGCTTTTCCTCCTCCTAACAGCTTTTTATCCAGCAATACACTTCTGAATTGTCCGTCCGGGGTGTAGCAACTGATCCGGGGATTTCCTTTTTCGGAAGTGATCAGCTCTCCATTCGGGCTACCAGAGAGATGGACGGGATTACAGCATCCTGCAAACAGGCCGGGTGCTCCCCCGGGCTGGCCAAAGGCTCCTATATATTCTCCATCGATGGAGTAGCTTTCGACTAAGTGACATCCTGAGTTAGAGCAGTATATGGTTTCGCCCATGGATTCGATCCCAAAACTGTAACTGGGTATAATAAATCCATTCGGACTTTGTATGAAGCGGACAAAGTTTCCTTCTTCTGTATATTGGCAGATGTTTTTCATTGCTACGTCCGTAACAAATACTGAACCGGAAGTTACTGCCATTGAACAGTAGTCAGATAATTCACTACAGGCATCCCATTCACGGATCAGCTCTCCTTGCAGCGTATAACTTTCGATGCGGGAAGGATAGAGCAGCCAGATTTGTCTGTCTCTGACAACCATATCCCTTACCTGGCTTGCCACCGGGAAGTTATTCAGCAAACGACCGGCCGTATCATAAACCGATACGGCATTGGGAGTAACTACAAACAATTGTTCCTCATACAACTCAAAGGCTTCGATCAGGTCTGTCCCAAAAGAAGAGATTAGTTTATAGGGTCAACTAAAATGATCCTGTACCGGCTTGACAGAAGAACTACTTAATTTCCCTGTTCCTTTGTTGGCCTGTATGATTTTCCACAAGGAAAATCCGGAGACTGACAATATACTAGTGCCGGCCAGAACGGAACCGCAGATCTGGAAGAACCTCTTCCGGGAGATCTTTTTTTCATCTATATTATTTTTTTTGTCCCATTTGTATGTTGTGTTATCAGTATGCTCTGTTTTATTTTTTTAATAAGTATATTAGCTCATCTTAATAAGTATATTAACTGCTCCTAATAAGTATGGTAATGATGACTACTATATATACTATATTTTGTCTATAAACTCACCGTGTTTTTGATCCGGTAAATTGTGATCTTATTTTTCCCTGCAATATAAAGCAGATTTTCTTTCGCTTTTACTTCGTAGGCTTTGTTACCGCCTCCCAGCATTCGTGCCGTAAGATATACTTCTTTGAAATTGCCGGAGCGTTCAAAACTACTAATCCGGGGATTCCTTTTTTCGGAGGTGATCAGTTCACCTTCAGGTGAAAAGGCTATGTAAGCCGGATTGCAGCATCCTGCAAAGAATCCGGATTGTCCCCCAGGGCCTCCGAATGAACCCATGTAGCTGCCTTCGGGTGTATACATTTCCACCTGGTGTCTGCCGGAGTTAACACAGTAAATCGTATCATTCCGGTTTTCAATGGCGAACGCATAACTGGGAATAATAAAGTTCCGGGGACTATGGATAAATCGTACGAAACTGCCTTCTAAAGTATATTTACAGATGTTTTTATTCGCGGCATCTGTTACAAATACATGTTCATCGGTGAATGTGAAAGAACAGTAGTCCGAAAGTTCACTGCATGCTTTCCATCCATATACCTGTGTGCCATCTTCAGAAAAGACTTCAATATAAGTCGGATACAGGATATATATTTGCCGGTTTTTTACCGCAATATCCCGTGCCTCCGGGGAAATAGGGAAGCGATGGATCTCTTTCCCGTCTGCCTGACAAATATAGACCGTGGCTCCGGCGATGATATAGAGCTTATCATCATCCAGCTCAAAACGGCTGATCTCATCCGGTACCTCAAAAGAAGCTATCTGCTCATAAGGGCTGACAAATACCTCTTCCGTAGCCGGATCTCTGTCTGCATACAATACCTCATTTCTATTTATAGAGGTAGCTATATGCCAGATAAAACCTCCTATCAGTAGGAAGATAATCAGGTTGACTACTATTTGTTGTCCTTTTTTCATGCTTATTTTGTGGTTTCAAGTTCCAAGTTCAAGGTTCAAGGTTCCAAGGTTCAAGGTTCCAAGTTCAAGGTTCACATATTAAACCTGAAACTTTGAACTTTGAACTTTAAACGTTAAACTTTAATTTTCAAACACTTCACTACATGTGCATCACGAACGATCAGGTAGCCGTCGGCGTATGCCATTGGTCCCCATGCATCTGCTCCGTTTTCTATGATATGTTGTTTTTTTATGAATTTCATGCCTTTGTTCTCTACTTCATAGACATATAGTTCACCATCGTCTTTGAATACGAACAGGTGGTTATTGATCACGATGTAGGGACCTAAACCGAAGCGTTCGTCTGCGGCAGATGACCAGACCGGGCTGCGCAGATTGGAAGGGGAGTAGCATACCAGTTTACCTCTCAATCTGCCACCGTCTTTAGGCATAACGCTGATGATCATGTCTTTGTAGAAAATAGGGGTTTGCTGTTCGCTGGCTAATCCTTCGTTGGGTTTATATTGTTCAACGATAGAGGGTGACCAGGTAGAACCGTTTCTGTCTACTTTTAGTAAGGCTCCTCCGGTACCGTAACCGGCTACGAGGAAGATCGTATTGCCGGAAAGCTGGAGTGGGGAAGGAGCGATGACGGAAGGTTGCCATTTACTGATATGCCACAGTATTTCACCTACGTCACTGTCTTCTGCCGATACGCCACAAACACCGCCTACACCGCTGTAGACGTATGTTTTTTTGCCTCCTAACGTCATAGGCATTACGGAGGAATGCGACATTTTATAACCTATTGTATTCGGCGTTTCCCATACAATCTCTCCGGTCAGACAATCTACTCCTGTCAGTAAGATCTCTTCTCCTGCCGGGGCTAATATCAGGGTGTTGCCATCTACTAACGGACATTGTCCGGTATACCAGAATGGGACTTCAGTCATATAATTCTTTTCCATATCAAGCGTCCACTTAAGTTCACCGGACACCGGATCACAACACATCACATGCCCCTGGGGCCAATCGTAATGATATAATCTTCACTTATGACCGGTATGGTACGGGAAAAACCATGGTTTCGTTTGATCGGTACCCGGTACCAGCGGCGCCAGAGTTCCTGTCCGGTCTCTAATGAAAAGCAGCGCAGGGCATCAGAACTGAGGGATTCGTCATAATCCAGAAAATAGGCTCTTCCGTTGTAGATCACAGGAGCGGCGTGTCCTTCTCCGGTTTCAACACTCCATGCTACAGGAAAATCACCCGGTGCCGTATGGAGTACATCGGAAGTGATAATGATGTTGTTGGAATGTTCTCCCCGGAAGGAATTCCATTTTCCGGTGAGGGAAGAGGTTCCTTCTGTATATCTCATAAAATATTCTCCGATCACTACATCGTTTGCCGTACGTGCCAGCCCTTCCGGACGATTATCCGCCCCGGGTTCATGTAAAGCAAACTGCTGTCTGACGGGCACATAAAGATGCCAACCTATCAAAAGTCCGGTGTAGATTAGGATTACACCCGCTGTTATCCAAAAGACTATTTTCTTCTCTTTCATATTTTTCCTTCAGTCAGTAATTATTGCTCAGCTTGTTTGGATAATTACTTTTTTGAGAGTTTCAAGCTCAAGGTTTCAAGAAGATGTCCACAAAGTGTATATGCTCTTTGACAAAGTTACAGC
>JAJQEE010000100.1 GCA_021201865.1 Tannerellaceae bacterium
CTCCGGTTAAAGTAAGAATCAAAAACAGGAATGGCAAAGAAAAATCTACCTTTTTGAAGTCAGAAATTACTTATACTATTAATAAGTACCCTCTTTTCACTTTCACTTGCTGCCCAGACGGGGTTATCTGCGGAACAGTTATCGATGTAAAATATAATGAGCCTTTGATTGGGGCTTCTGTCATGATCGAAGGAACCACAGTAGGTGCAATCACGGATATAGACGGAAATTTTCGTATAGAAGGAGTGGCTCCCGGAACCTATACGCTTTCCGCCTCGTATGTGTCTTATCAGACACGTACGATTCCGGATGTACCGGTAGTGGCACGTCAGGAGGCGGTCCTCAATATTGAGCTCTCCGATGCCGATCTGCAATTACAAAATGTCGTGGTGATCGCTCAGAGAAGACTGGGTACAGAGATGGCCGTATTGAATACGGTACGAAAAAGTCTTCCGGTTGTGAACGGGATCTCTTCTCAACAGATCAGTAAAACACAGGATACAGATGCGGCGGAAGTGCTTCGCAGGATTCCGGGAATTACGATTGTAGATGATCGTTTTATTGTAGTGCGTGGTTTGGCACAGCGTTATAATGGTGTATGGCTGAACAATGCGACCACTCCATCCAGTGAAACAGATAGCCGTGCCTTCTCTTTTGATGTGCTGCCCTCTTCCTTAATTGATAATATGATGGTCTATAAAAGTCCCTCTCCGGAACTACCTGCTGATTTTGCGGGAGGTTTTGTGAAAGTGCTTACTAAAAACATACCGGAAGGAAATCATTTCAGCCTTCATTATCAGGCAGGATTTAATACAAATGCCTCTTTCCGTCAGTTTGAATTGACAAAAGGAACAGCAGGAGATTATTTCGGGTTTGGCGGGAAAGCCCGTATGTTACCATCCAATGCTCCGGAAAATCTGCGGGATGTAACCGTACAGGAAGCGGCAGCATTTACCCGGAAAGTAAATGATCGCTGGGGAGTCAAACAATTCACAGCTATCCCGGAGCAGAAGTTGAATCTGATGTTCCAGCGTACATTTAATATCGGAGATATCCGGATCGGAAATATCTCAACAATTAATTATAGTACCGGATATGACTATTATGAGAAAGTAAATAACAACTTTGTTTCTTATGACATGCCCAATGACCGTTCCAATTACCGGTTCAGCTATGAGGATGTCCAGTATAAGAATACGACTAAGTTAGGCGCCATGATGAACTGGTCATTGATGAAAGGAAAAAATAAATACGAGTTCCGGAACTTTTTTAACCAACGGGGTTCTACCGCATTCTCAAAACGGGAAGGAACAGACTATTATTCCGAAGAATATATCCGCAAATGGGAATCTATTTATACTTCCCGTACTACTTACTCCGGTCAGTTAAGCGGAGATCATCCGTTGAAAGAAGATAAAAATAAAATAGACTGGATCTTAGGGTATGGATATGCCGGATATAATGAACCGGACCGGAAAGTGGTAAAGTCTATGCAGGATGAATTGAGTGAAGAGTTGCGATTTTACGTATCAGAGCCTACCCGCTATTACCAACAGTTGAAGGATCATAGTTTCTCAGTCTCTTCTAACTATGAACATACATTTACTTTCTCAGATCAATGCTCTCCGGTTTTGAACACCGGGATTTATGGAGAATATAAAGACCGGGATTTTTCTGCCCGCCGTTTTCTTTACAACTTGTTAGGTAGTGGTTGTGATCGTTTTGCCGACCGGGATTATACCCATGTATTTTCCGATGAAAATATCTCGGCAGACAGGATCTATATGAGAGAAAGTACGAATAACAGTGACTCTTATACCTCCAATAGTTTACTGGGAGCCGCTTACATAGCCGCGAAGTTGAACTATGGAGAGAAGCTGAATGCCAATGTCGGTGTACGGATGGAGTATTATAAGATCACATTAGATGGCTATGAGTCAGACGGAGTAAAACCGATCTCCGTGGATCAGGATTTTACGGACCTGTTTCCTTCATTGAATGTGGCTTATAGTCTGAGTGAACAGCATCAGTTTCGTGTGGCATATGGGCGTTCGATCAACCGGGCTGAATTTCGTGAAATAGTTCCTTACGTCTATTATGATTTTGGAAGGGAAGCTAACGTAACAGGAAACGCGGAACTTAAAAATGCGTATATTAATAATGTGGATCTACGGTATGAGTTTTATCCTTCCCCGGGAGAAACCCTTTCGCTGGGATTGTTCTATAAAAACTTTAATGATCCGATCGAACAAACATATGCGGAAACCGGATCCGGATTACAATATACTTTCCATAATGCAGATCGCGCCCGTGCGATGGGAATAGAAATAGATATTAAAAAGCAACTGGATTTCATCGGATTAAATAACCTGAGTTTTGTATTTAACGGAGCTTTGATCGATAGTAAAGTCTTTTTTCCGGAAGGTAGTTTTGAACGTGACCGTCCAATGTACGGACAATCTCCCTATTTAGTGAATACAGGCCTTTTTTATCAGCATGATGATCAGGGGATTTCCGGATCTCTTCTTTATAACCGGATTGGAAAACGGATCGAGACAGTAGGTGTACCTAAGCAGAATCCAAACGATGATATACCGGATATCTATGAGATGCCACGTAATTCACTGGATATTACTTTTGCCAAACGGGTTGGAAAATATGTGGAGATCAAAGGTGGTATTAAAGATCTGCTGAATGCTAAAATAGAATACAAACAATTCCTTGAACTGACAGAAGATTCCGGAGAAACAAGAACGGTTGAACAACTGATCAGCAGTTACCGGCCCGGAGTCATGATCAATGTGGGTGTTTCAGTAAAGTTTTAATCAGATTATATATTCATTAAATCAGTTTTATTATGAACAAGTTTTTAGTAAAAGGAGTGGCTGCTATGTTATGTCTGACCACTGCGTTTCTATCGGTATCCTGTAGTGATGACGATGACAAAAATGAATCAGTAAGTGTGACAGGTGTTAAACTGGATCGTGGTTCATTTGAACTGGCTCCGGGAGCCAGCTACAAATTGACGGCAACAGTAGAACCTGAAAGTGCTACCAATAAATCAGCGACCTGGACCTCTTCTGATGAGCGTGTGGCGACTGTAGACAGTGATGGAACAGTCACAGCAAAAGAAGAAGGACAAACTACGATTACAGTGAAGACGGGTGAAGGAGGTTTCACAGCAACCAGTGCTGTAACCATAGTGGAAGGAGCGGAAACACCGGGTGAAACTATATACGTGGAAGAGATTACTTCAAATACTACTTTCATCGCCAAAAATGTGTATGTATTAAGAGGTTTTGTATATGTTCGTGACGGAGCGACCCTGACGATTGAACCGGGAACACTGATCAAAGGCGAAACGGCCAGTATGGGAGCTTTGATCGTTGAACGCGGAGGTAAACTAATCGCGGAAGGAACCAAAGAAAAACCGATTGTATTTACCTCTGAAAAAACAAAAGGTTCCAGAGGCTATGGAGACTGGGGTGGAGTGATCCTGTGTGGTAAAGCTCCGATCAATGCCAGTGGAGGAGAAGCGCAGATCGAAGGAGGTCCTACCAGTTTGTATGGTGGTAATGATCCGGATGATAACTCCGGTATCCTGAAATATGTACGTATCGAGTTTGCTGGTTATCCATTCCAGCCGGATAAAGAGATCAATGGTCTGACCTGTGGTGGAGTAGGGCGTGGAACTACGATTGAATATGTACAGGTTTCTTATTGCGGAGATGACTCTTTCGAATGGTTCGGTGGAAATGTGAACTGTAAATACCTGATTGCTTATAAAGGATGGGATGATGAGTTTGATACAGATAACGGATATAGTGGTAAATTACAGTTCCTGTTGGGTATCCGTGATCCTCAGCATGCGGATACTTCCAAATCAAACGGGTTTGAATCAGATAACGACGGAGAGGGCTCCGGAAATAATCCACTGACTAACCCGGTCTTCTCGAATGTAACCCTGATCGGTCCATTCTATGGAGAATCCTATAATAAACCCGATAGTGAGATCCTCTATGTAACAGAAGATGCTCCCAACGGTGCAAAAGGCGGACAATTCCAGGCGGCTATGCATATTCGCCGCAACTCTTCCTTAGAGGTATATAACTCTGTATTCACCGGATGGCCTTATGGATTATATTTGCAGAATGCGAATGAAGGTGCTACTATTAAAAATGTGATCTTCGCAGGTATGTGGAAAGACTTTTATGATGAAAATAGTGAGAACTATTTCTCCACTGCCAGCCTGAACAACACCATCCTGGCTTCTACTAACGAAGTGATTGCTTCCAATGCGGATTACTCTTCCGTAGTTCCTTCTGCGATCACAGGTGCTGATTTCTCAGATGCATCCTTAAATGATAGTTTCTTCCAGAAAGTAAATTATAAAGGTGCATTTGATGGAACGAATGACTGGACGGAAGGATGGGCCAACTTCGATCCTCAGAATACAGACTATTAACCAGGTCATTTCTGAAATGAATTAATTCATGCACAGAGCATTTAAGGAGAAAACCTGATGGTCTGTGCATGTAGTATCCACCCTTTTCCTGATGGAAAAGATTATCTCATGATAGGATGAAAAATAAATTTCTACTCACATCCCTGATAGCAGTAAGCACGGGTCTGACCATTCAGGCTCAGGATCTGGTTTTAAGTGAAGGGCAGTACTATACGGATGAAACCCAGACAACGTTGTATACCGGACGTTATACGGAGTTTTATGAGGACGGGATGCTTAAAATGGAACTATATCTTCAGGATGGCCGTCCGGAAGGTACCTATGTGATCTATTATCCGGACGGGAAGATTGCGGAAGTACGAGCCTATTATAAAGGGACGTTCCATGGCGAATGGCGAACCTACAACGAGGCCGGAAATCTGACAGGTATTGCTACTTATAAAGACGGTCAGAAAGATGGCCCCTGGAAAATATGGAATGAAAAAGGTATTTTGTTGTATGAAATGTTTTACACCAGAGGTAAACGAACCGGCATCTGGAGAACCTGGGATGAAGAAGGAAATCTGTTAACCGAACAGGAACAAAAATAAGATTTTACATTTATAACCCCTGTATTCCCCGCCAAGGCGAGGAATACGGGGGTGTATTATTTCTTTTGTTTTTAATCCTGATCCGAATCAAAGTCGAAATCAAAGTCAAACCCATCCATCATCATGTCCGGATCAGTAAACTCTTCCAGTTCACGACGGTCCTTCTTGGTAGGCCGGCCCAATCCTTTGGAACGGTTCACGAAGCCGGAGATCCGGTTCATTTCTAATATTTCATATTGATCCGGTGTGGTTACATTCTCCAGATACTCAGGTACCAGTTTAGCACCCATCCGCCGTTCGGTAAGTCCTAACACTTTAAAAGAATAGGTGATGGGAGGTTTACGAACCTGTATAATATCTCCTACTTTGATCATCCGGGAAGGCTTCACATTGACTCCCCCTATCATGACCCGGTTCTTTTTACAGGCTTCCACCGCTATGGTACGGGATTTGAATATACGGGTAGCCCACATCCATTTGTCTATACGGACTTCATTCATATTTCAGAAGCAGTTAATTGGTCAGGTGGTTAGAAAAGTTAAGTAAAACCCTATTCTACTGGCTACTTAACTCCTGTAACTCCTTTGACTACTGTTTATTTATTATTAAATTGATTCATTGTCACCTGAATCCCTGCCAGGCAGAAACTCTTCACTATTTCGACAGCCTGTTTCATTTTTTCCGGCATTTCGGCTAATTCTTCCGGGGGAAACTGTCCCAATACATACTCCACCTGTCTGCCACGGGAGAAATCACTACCAATCCCAAAACGTAACCGGGCATATGTCTGTGTACCTAAGACCTCCTGAATATTTCTTAAACCATTGTGTCCGGCATCACTACCTTTAGGTTTTAAGCGTAACACACCAAACGGAATAGCTAAATCATCCACCACAACCAGCAGGTTTTCTACCGGGATATTCTCTTTCTGTAGCCAATAGCGGATTGCCAGTCCACTCAGGTTCATAAAAGTATTCGGCTTTAAAAGGATTACCTCCTTATTTTTCAGGCGGAATTTAGCTATGGCACCATAGCGCGCTTCCGTAAAAGGAGCTCCGCAATCTTCAGCTACTGCATTCACTACCCGGAAACCTACATTATGACGGGTTCCCAGATATTCCGATCCGATATTTCCTAATCCAACAACCAGATATTTCATATGTTTAGTAGTTTAAAAAATATTCTACTTACTCCTTCACTCCTTCAACTACTATTCTATTAATTAAAAAGGGAAAGAAACATTCGATAGAATGCTCTTTCCCTTCTGTATGTTCGAAAGATAAATCTTTATCTATTCTTATTTGTTTGCATTGGCAGCCATTGCACCACGAGCAGCACGTGTCAGCTTAACAGCAGCTACTACAGCGTTCTTGGCATTTACCAATTCCAGATTGTCGAAGTTTAAGGCACCTACCTGAATAGTTTTACCTAATCCTAAGTCTGTGATATTAACAGTCAGTTTTTCAGGAACATCTTTGTATAATGCTCTAACTTTCAGTTTTCTCATTTCCAGACTTAATTTACCCCCTGCTTTCACACCTTCTGCGTGTCCTTCCAATGCAACAGGTACTTCAATTACGATTGGTTTTTCAGGGAAGATTTGTTGGAAGTCAATGTGAAGGATCGCATCAGTTACCGGGTGGAATTGGATATCTTTAATGATAGCCATGGTCTGTTTACCATTCAGAGTAAGTTCTACTAAGAATACTTCCGGAGTGTAAACCAAACCGCGAACTGATTCCTGAGTTACCACGAAGTCAGTAACCACAACTGCTTTATTATCTCCTAAATCTACTACTTTTTCACCAGCATTCAACGCTTTCGCTTCAGAAAGAGCAATAGGCTCACTTCCATATAATACTGCAGGGATATTACCCTCTTTACGAATCGCTTTAACAGCTTTTTTTCCGACTTCAGTTCTCGGAGTTCCTTCTAATTGAAATGTTTTCATTTGTTTTTAATTTTTTGTGTTACTCAAAATTAGTGACTTGCTAATTTCCCATCACACGATGCTGGGTCAAAAAAGCGGTGCAAAGATAAGATTAATTCCTTTGGTTTGCAAATCTCCGGAAAAGAAACTAAAAAAATCCCCTTCCAAATAGATAGGAGAGGGGATTCTTCTAATCAGTTCTTTTTATAACTCCATTAATTTGTAGCCTTTTCCGTGAACATTCAAAATAGATATTCCCGGATCCTGTTTGAGGAGTTGACGGAGTTTAGTGATATACACATCCATGCTGCGGGCATTGAAATAGGTATCATTCCGCCAGATGTTTTTCAATATGTCTTTCCGTTCAACCAGTTGGTTCATGTTCTCACACATATATTTCAACAACTCACATTCTTTTGTAGTCACCTTTTTGGTTTCACCATCCCATGTGAGTGTCTGTTTATGGGAATCAAAGATATATTTGCCGATATGATATAAGTTGGTCTCTTTTTCCCGGATATTATGAGTTCGTTTCAGAATAGCATATATTCTTGCCCGTAATTCATCCAGGTTAAAAGGTTTCTTGATGAAATCATCCGCGGCATATTGACTGTAGGCCTTAATAATAAGTTCTTTGGAAGGATTATGGCTTAGATAGACTAAGACCGTATTATTATTTTAGGCCTTGAGTTCTTTTGCTAAGTTTAGTTCTTCTTCAGGAGCGTCCGGATCCAGACTAATGACACACACCGGAAAATTACCTGTAATGAATTTCTCCCGGGCCTGATTGGCGTGAGTCGATAATTCAATGTGGAACTCCTCGTTCTGCAGGAATTCTTTTAATAACTCTCCAACGTTGAAATCTTTCTCTACGATCAGAATATTAAAGCGTTTTTCCATTTTCTTTTTTATTATTTAGGTGGTAGGCGGATGATTTTTCCGGTAGGAATTAAACCTTGAAATGACGGCATCTTTAAGCTCTTCAAAGGTACAGTCCAGTGCCCGGTTAGAAAACAGATCGGAGAACCGTAATATTGAAGTTTAAGTTCCAGCGTCCTTTTCTTACTATGATTAGGTTCCCTGTCTATATATTCTTTGGGATTCCGGACCTTAATTACAATATATTTATGTTTCAGATTGCTAAGATCATCCATTATTTTGATATTCTCCACATCTTTCCATAAAACCGTACCAATATGGTTACCTGTTGAGATGTCGATCACCCCTTCATCGGAAACATATACGGCTGCAAAATTTTCCTTCGCCAGTAAATAGTAAGCATACATACAAAAACCGGTAATAAAGATCAGGAAGATGCCTGATAACAGGAGGATAAAGCGACCGCTACCAATAGATAGAATACGGGATAACCAGATCGCACCGGCTCCGAAAATCGCAGAGAAGATCGTTGCCAGCAACAATCCTCTCTTTTTCTTATCACTTAATTTGAATGTAATAACAGAATTGATTTCGCTCATTTTCAGATTGATTTTTCAATATTCCAAACGAATGCACGCAATCCCAAAGCTTCTGTCTGTTTATCCATCTTACGAAGCAAATCCAGAAAATGATCTACCTTGTCATCCTCTATCATGGTCATGATCGCAGAATTCAAGGTAGGCCACGCATGGCTTCCGTAATGGGGTTCCCCTGTTTTACTTCCTCTGCCCTGAACAGTTTCCCAATAGGTAAAACCACGGATATTGTTTCTGTCCATAATACTAAGGATCATATCGTAATAAGCCTGATTGAATGATATAAATACTGTTTTCATTCTTTTTAAATTTATTCGGTAAGAGTAACAGGAGTAAGGCCAGATAGATAAACTACTTGCTACTTACTCCTTTAACTCCCTGACTACTGATTAATAATTATAATTGTTCCAGTTGATGAATTTTGGCCAGTTTACGGCGTCTTCTTTTCACTCCACGTGCAGCGAATGTACTGTATACTACCGGCACAATGATCAGAGTGATTAAAGTGGAGAAACCAAGACCAAAAGCAACAGTCATACCCATAGAGCGCCATACTTCCGATCCTTCTCCTGTTCCTAATGCCATCGGTAACATACCTAATACGGTAGTCATGGTGGTCATTAAAACCGGACGGAGACGGGATTTACCTGCCGTTACGACTGAAGTAATAATACTCATCCCTCTTTCACGGCACAGAATCGTGTAGTCGATCAATACAATACCGTTCTTCACCACAATACCCATCAACATGATCAGACCGATAAATGCCATCACACCCAGTGGAGTTTGAGTAATAACCAACCCTAAGATCACCCCTGTCACAGCAAATGGAACAGAGAACATGATCACAAACGGGTCTGTTAAGGATTCAAACTGTGCAGCCATCACGATAAATACCAAAATGATGATCAGTACTATTAATATACTTAACTCCTGGAAAGTGTCCTGCTGGTTTTCATAAGTACCACCAATAGACCAGCTAATATCAGAAGGAAGATCCATTTGACGGATCTCGGCAATAGAGCCATCTACGATTTCACTTAATGCTGCGCCTCTCCCTACTACGCCGGAAACAGTAATTACACGTTCACGGTTTTTACGTTCGATGGTAGGAGGAGTCATTCGTTCAACCACTGTTCCCAGGTCACGCACACGGATACCTTCGCCGGTAGGGGTATAGATCAGGATGTTTTCCAGGTCATCTACTGCCTGACGGAATTCCGGTGCATAACGCACACGAATATCATATTCTTCTCCGTCTTCACGGTAATAAGAAGCTAATGAACCGTTGACGCGGTTACGTAAATAGTTTGCTGCCGTACTTACATTCAATCCATGTAATGCCAGTTTCTCCCGGTCGAAATCCACCTGATATTCCGGAACATAGTCTTTGCGGCTGATATTTACCTGCGTACAACCTTTGATGGTTAACATCCGTCTCGCCAGTTCGGCAGCTACAGCATCTGTTGTAGCAAAGTCATGTCCGTAGATCTCTACGTCTACCGTAGTCTCACCACTCATACCACCACTGCCACCACCGGCTTGTACCTGGTATTCTTTGATCTCCGGATAAGCATCCAGATCCTGACGCATCAGATCACAAAGCTCTAATAATCCTCTTTCCCGTTCTCCTACACTCGACAAACTGATATTGATGGAGATAATATGGGAACCATTCTCACTCAACTGGGCAAATGTATTATCCGTATCGGCCTGGCCTTCACGGAAGTTCAATACATTGATCTCCGGATATTTTTCCATGAATTCGTCATTGATCCGGAGAGCCAGGTCACGGGTGATCTCCTGTCGGGTACCAATTGGTAATTCTACAGTGATCGCAATACGGGCATTATCGGCCGTAGGGAAGAACTCTGTTTTGATGGTCGGAACTGACATCATAGACCCGGCAAAGATCAGGAAAGCTCCGAATATCACAGTCTTCCGGTGATGGACAGCCCAATCCAAAAAACGGCTGTAGTTCACATCCAGCTTATTCAGAGCTTTTTCAATCGGTGTAAAGAATAGTACGAATAATCTACCCTTCTTAGGATCTAACCGCAGCATCTGTGAACAAAGCATCGGAGTTAATGTCAATGCACCCACAGTAGAAATGATCATAATGATACTGACGATCCAGCCTAACTGCTCAAACATAATACCTGCCAGACCGGTAACCATAGTCAATGGAAGGAACACAGCCAACATGGTAAGAGTAGAGGCAATAACAGAAATTGCTACCTCATTGGTCGCGTGTACGGCTGCCTGTTTAGGCTGGCTACCCCGTTCAATATGGGTGGTAATGTTTTCCAGTACTACAATCGCATCATCCACCACCATACCGATGGCAATAGAAAGCGAACTCAGAGAGATAATATTCAACGTATTTCCGGATGCCAGCAAATAAGCAAATGCGGCGATCAATGAAATAGGAATAGTCAGGATGATAATGAATGTGGCTCTCCAGCGTCCCAGGAAGATGAATACCACTAACATAACGATTGCGAATGTAATCATAATGGTTTCCACCAAACTGTCAATCGTATTCAAAATGTTGGTAGAGGTATCAACGATGATGCCTAACTCAACATCAGAAGGCAAACTGGCCTGAATATCAGGAAGTCTCTGTTTTACCAGTTTAGAGATATTTACAGAGTTGGCTCCCGATTGTTTCTGGATAATTACCATCCCCCCTTTAGTACCGTTATTATAGGTTTCCTGTGCACGTTCCTCCACGGTGTCTTCTACACGCGCTACATCACGTAGGTACACGGTTCTTCCGTTGGAATGGCCTACTACCAGGTTCATCATTTCGGAAGCATCTGCAAATTCACCTTCTACGCGTAACGCATAGGTGTTGGAACCTATGTCAATGTTACCACCCGGAATATTACGGTTCTCTTGTGCTATCACCGCAGAGATCGTTTCAATGCTGATGTTGAAAGCCTCTAATTTGCAAGGATCACAATAGATCTGGATCTCACGCTGGGGGACCCCGGAGATAGAGACGGCACCCACGCCCTTGATACGGGCCAGCGGGTTGGCTACACGGTCATCTAAGATCTTGTACAGACCATTCAAACTCTCTTCCGCGTTTACATACAACATCAGGATCGGAATGTCATCCGTACCGAATTTGAAGATGATCGGGTTCCCGGCTTCATCCGGCAGGTCGCTTTGTACCATGTCCAACTTGTCGCGCACATCATTCGTCGCGACATCAATGTCTGTCCCGTATTCAAATTCCAGGGAGATGATTGATATGTTCTCTTTGGACTGTGAAGTGATATTTTTCAGATCACTTACACTGTTCAATACGTTTTCCAAAGGTTTTGTCAGGTTCGTTTCAATGTCTGATCCACTGGCCCCCTGATAGGCGGTCATGACAAGAATCGTATTGGATTCAATGTCTGGATATAAGTCGACAGATAGCCTGGTTAGGGAAAAAAGACCTAAGATCACAACAGCCACGAAAACGAGGGCGGTAGTGATAGGTTTTTTTACCGCGGTTGAATATAAACTCATAACTTACTTGTTTTCTTACTTAACGATTTCTACTTCCATTCCATTATTCACACGGTTGTGTCCGGTTACAAGTACCTGGGCTCCGTCGTTGATGCCTGAAATAACTTCATACCGGTTACCCATACGACGTCCTAATTCTACTAAGTGGAACACCGCTTTACCGTTTTCATAAGCATATACAAACCGTTCGCCTGAACCTGTCTGTTTAACGATCGCCTGGTCCGGAATAACGACATGGTTGAACGTTCCGAAGTTCATGGTTACGCGGGCGAACATTCCCGGGCGTATACGTTCATTGGTGTTGGCAATCCGGATCTCTATCGGGAATGTACGGGTAGAAGCATCAATCGTCGGATGGATCAGGTGGATTTTACCTTTGAATATTTCGTCTCCATAAACATCCAGACGAACATCTACATCATCCCCTTTTTTAATACGGGTGAAATAACCTTCCGATACATTTACGATCAGTTTAGCCGGCTGGATTTGTTCTACCACATAGACAGGAGTGCTGGCGTATACATCCCCACTATCGTAATTACGGGCAGTTACAATACCGTTGATCGGGCTTACTAACTGCGTATTTTCAACTAAGTTATCATAAGAGGTACGGGCTACATCCAAAGAGGTTTTTCTCGCATCCCAATCTGATTTGGAAGCTCCTCCGATCTTATATAGTTCATCCACACGGTTAAATTCTACTTCGAGGTTATCTAACTGGATTTTAGCCTGTACAAGGTTCGCATTATCCATTTCGGCTAATTTCTGTCCCTGTCTGACATGGTCGCCCACTTCAACAAATACTTTTTTAATACGTATGCCCGCCATCTGAGGAGCTATATTATTGGTAATATTGGCTTCAACAGTAGCCGTAAATTCCTGGATCTGGTCCACAGCCTGTGTATGCACAGTCTCCACTCTCACCTGGGGTTTCTCAACCACTTCAACAGTCTCCTGTTTCTCACCTCCTGAACATGATGCCAGCATGGCCAAAGCTGTCAACGGCAATATTGTCAAAAGTTTACTTGTCTTCATCTTATCGTATGATTTTATTTATTATTCTTTGATTGGTTAGTTATTAAAATTGTCTCCCCAGTGTTTTATCCAGGTCTGCTTTGGCTACCATATAATCATAAATAGCCTGGTTGAAGTTCAGTTTCGCCTGAGTCATTGCAAGTTCGGCATCATTGACTTCGAGTAGTGTTCCCGCACCTGTGTCGTATCTTTTCTGGGCAATGTTATATCCGCGTTCAGATTGTGCCACTGCTGTACGGGCAGCCTCCAACTGTTTAATGTTGGTGGCCATATTGTCCCGGTACTGTTTGACAGCTAACTCCAGATTGCGTTCCGTATCTTCTTTTTGTAATTTCATCTGATTGATACTTACACGAGTCTGGCGGATTGTATTGTATTTACTTCCTCCGGAAAAAATAGGAACAGAGAGAGTTACACCTACCATAGAATAGGGATTCCATACATAATCTTTGAATTTGAAATTATCATTCATGGAAGTCCAGTTATAATTCGTAGACAACGAAAGAGACGGTAGATAGGCATATTTCTGATATTTCAGGGTTTCCTGCAACTGGTCAGTCTGAATATCCATCTGTACCAATGTCGAATTTTCATTTAGATTGATGTCTGAACTGATATAGTCTGCGTACATATTTGCTTCGTAATCAGTCAGATCTCCCTCACAATCAATATTCAGATCCAGATCTACAGCCATCAGTGCTTTCAACTGCCATTTGGCTAAAACCAGTGCATTTTCAGCCTGTAAAACATTCGGTTCTGTATTCTTGACAGTAACATCTGCCCGGATCAGATCATATTCAGCGACCAACCCCTGATTGTATTTCCGTTCGATATCCAGATAGTTTTCCAACGCATTCCCATAACTTTCCAGGAACACATCATACGAATCTTTCGCTAACAATACGGAGTAAAAGCTCTTCTTTACCAGATTGATCATATCGATCTTAGAAGAACGAGCCTGTTCAACAGCCAGTTCGACATCTAATGCGGAAATTTCCAGACTTTTCCATAATTGAGCGTTGATCAGGGGAATATCGGCTGAAAACCCTAAACTATAGTCGTTGTCCGTACCCACGGGGACACTCATGTCATTGAAATACATAACCTGCTTTTTCAATGCTCTGTTATAAGATCCACTAAAGTCTATCTGTGGAAATAAGGCAGCATATGAACCTTTTCTGGCATATTCTCTCTTCTCAATTTCCTGCTCCGCTACCTTCACGGTCGGATTCTCACTCAACGCAATGTCTAAAGCCTGCTCCAGGGTAAGCACGAGAGGCGACTCCTGTGCCTGTCCCGGAAGAAAGCTAAAGGCCGATAGCAGCGTGCCTACTATCAACATCATCTTTTTGCTCATTGATACTCGTTTCATTTAAAGACTAATTTGAGTTTGTGTTAAAACCTATTATGTAATTTTTTATTGCTTCAGAATCTTTTTATCTCTCAGCATATTCCTTTTTCATGCATTCCGGTAAGCTGCTATAAAAGTACCCTTCTTTCGTGCAGTGTACAATATTTTATAGATAACCAGCATACATTTGTCGACGAATCAGGGAGATTATCCGATGAAAAAACCGCTGTTTTCCCTTTATTTTCTAATTCTCATTCTTTATTTCAGGTCATACGACAATTTGATCGCATATCTGTTCAGTATATTTCTTCCTTCATCGGTGCAAATCCCACGGAGAAAAGTAAATAATACCGTGTTGTACACTTCCGAATTGGAATGGTTGGAAAATGTCTTGGAAGGATGAAGCATCTTAGCCTGATCTTTAGCAAGCAAAGCCACAATTTCAAAATTGACATCATCCCGGAACACTCCTTCCCGGACTCCGCGTGCAAACAATTGTTTGCATTTGGGGATAAACTCATTTTTTTCCTCTTCCTTGTGCTGAAGTGCTTTCGGATATTTTTTCAGATCTTCATAAAAGCGTTGATGATACCAACGGGGACGTTTCATCATTTCCATATAACATAGAAGAATCACATCCACCGCGGTAGGGGCGCTTTTTTCCAACCGGGTTAATATTTTATTGAACCTGTTTTTATTATACTGCATCCCCTCGATCAGGAGGGTTTCCTTATCATTGAAGAATTCATATAATGTTCGTTTAGATATACTCATAGCACGGGCAATGTCATCCATGCTTACGCTCTTAATCCCGTGCTGGGAAAAAAGATCCATTGCTGTTACTATGATACGTTCTTTTGCCATTTATTTTATAAAAAATTGAAACTAATACCTGTTATTACCTAATCTAACGGTTACAAAGTTCTATATATTTGGAAAACTAAAAAGGTTTATTCCGTTACACGATTAGTCAAAAACGAAACAAGTGGACGGCGGACATTTAATTTTAGGGCAAATTATATCTTGATTGGTCAAAAACGAAAATAGGAAGTTTCAGAAATTATGCTATCTTTGCTCCGGAAGTACTTAAAAGATTGGAATATGGATAAGCTGCCTTTTATAGAGATTAAGGAGTTGAATGAAAATATCTCCTCGTGTGATAGTTATCAGGATGTATTCAGTATTTTGGATTTGGATGGAAGTTTATCTATTGGAGAGGAAAGAGATCTCGAAGAGTACTCTTCCCCGGTACGGATGAATGCGCTGATGATCGTACTGATTCTGGAAGGAAGTGCGGATATAAAAGTGGATTATATCTCCTATAAAATAGAGAAGAATAGTTTTTTAACGATTATGCCTACCCATATTGTTCAGGCCACTACTGTTTCTTCTGATTTTAAGGCAAAAATGCTGCTGGTAGATAAAACGTTTCTGGAGGAATGCCGGCCGGAATTCAGAAGCCCTTCCATGACGAATTATATGCAGATCCGGAAAAATCCTTATACGGTTTTTACACCGGATGAAACGCTGCACCTCGAAATGAGTTTTGAACAATTAAGGGAAAAAATAAATAATCATACTCATTTCTTTCATAAAGAGGTACTGCAGAATTCCTTTATGGCCTTTCTCCTGGAATTGGCCAATATCCTGATGGGTAAAAAAGATTCCATTGTAGTGGTTCCAACCCTGTCACGGAAAGAAGAGCTGTTAAACCAGTTCCTGCAATTGTTATTAGTACATTGTAAGGAAGAGCACGGGGTCACCTTCTATGCGGATAAGTTATTTATCACTCCGCAGTATTTATCGCTGATCCTGAAAGAACTGACCGGGAAATCTGCGAATAAATGGATTGATGAGGCATTGATGGTAGAAGCTAAAATACTTTTAAAAATGCCGCAGACCACCGTGCAGCAAGTAGCGGATGAACTGCATTTCTCAGACCAGTCCACCTTCGGTAAATTCTTTAAAAAACATATGGGAGTGTCCCCGATGGAATACCGGAAAAGTTCATAATTCTTCCGGTTCTTCCGGACGGAACTTATACCAATCGATTAATTCACACACGCCGTAGATCAGGATTGCGATCCCGAATACCATAAACGTAGTGGCAGCCGTCTCAAAAGGATAGGCTAAGATCAGGACACCGGTAATGAATATCAGAACCGGGACGATAAAGAAAAACCAGGGAACCAGACTCCACCTGCGAGCCGTGATAAGCAGGGCAATCTGCTGGATGCCTGCCAGCAGGAGCAAGGCTCCTAATAAATACATCAGAATGTTGATGAAAGAGGCGGGAGTACAAACCAGTAGAACTCCTAACAGAATACTTCCCGTAGCAGCCAGCGGAAAAGAAGAAGACACTCTTTGATCCCTTTTCTCCCGTACAAAGTAACTGATCAGGGAATAAAGCCCGGGAATAATAAAAAAGACCCCGATCAGGATCACTAAGTAAGTCACAGCCACTTCCGGCCACAGGACCAGTACCAACCCAAGGACAATCCCTAAAATACTACGTAAAATAGAATTATTAACCGCTTTCATCTGTTTACCTCCTATATCATTTAAAACACGAATTAAAAGAAAGAAGTTCAGCCCACAAAATAAACTCCCTGGTTTCCCTTTATAAGTTTCTATCCCCCAAGGGGAATCCATTATCAACTATTATTTCACGAAACTTGCCTGTAGCAAATAGTCCACACATCCTTTGATTCCTTCAAACTGAGTACGGTTGTCCGGCATTTTTTCCAACTCTACAAAATAATCGGAAATACCATTTGTGTAGGCCTGTTTAAAGATCTGTTCAAAATTCATCATACCGGATTGTCCCAGGATGGCCCGGTCTTTAATGTGCAGGACACGAATGCGTTGCGGATATTTCCGCAGGTATTCCACCGGATCATTCTGTCCCATGACTGTCCAGTATACATCTAACTCAAAGAATACCAGAGAAGGATCTGTTTGTCTGAGGAAAGCATCATAAATTACTTCCTGATCTTTTACCTCTCTCCCAAATCCATGACGACCGAATACGGATGCTGTTCCACCTGGGATCACCCGGGCAAATTCCATTTCGTGATTGTGATAACCCCAGGAAAGTCCGGCTGCTTTCGTGATCTTTCCGGCTTCGTTGAACACGTCACAGACATAAGAAACCTCTTCCGCGCTACGGGTAGAAGGTTGTCCCGGCTGGATCAGGTATTTGACACCTAATTTTGCATGGTCATCTGCCGTCTTTTTCCAGTATTCATTAATCTGGCTCCGGTTTTCCGGTGTGTACTCCCGTACCGGAGGATTCACATGGGAACTGGTGATTTTCAGACCGGCATCATCCGCCATCTTTTTAAATTCCATCATATCTATATCACTGATCTTCCCATCCCGGTAACCCGCCAGTTCCAGATTAGTATATCCCATATCCTTTACCCGTTTCAGACCGGCAGGAACATTTTCATATAATTCTTTGAACAGGGAATAAATTTGCAGTCCGATCGTTTTATTGGCTGTTAATTCAGGAACGATAGGGTTGATCGCATGTAGCGAACCGGTTTTACCGGCCATCAATCCTCCTGCGGTAAGCAGGGAGGCACTTTTTAAAAAATCTCTTCTGTTTGACATCGTATTATATTTAAAGTTAGAATAAATAAATTCGAAATAAGTAAATAAGTTGCAATTTAGTTTGGACACATTAAATTCTCAAATGTTAAATGTTAAATAAAATTAGTGCTTGCTTTTTGTCCTTTCCTATCAACCTCTTAGCCCTTTTTAACTAACATTTATTTTACATTTTATCATTCATCCTCCACCTTTAAGAGTTAATGATAATATAACCTGCTGAT
>JAJQEE010000158.1 GCA_021201865.1 Tannerellaceae bacterium
CTTTAAAAAAATGGTAGCCAGTTATTTTTCAGGAATTTTTAACAGATAGTTTTTCCTTCCATACCCCAAACTTTTATTCCGTCCTTTCAAAGGAATCCTTTGAAAGGAAATGAACTCCGGATGAAAAAGTAAAAAACTTCATTTTTAAATGAAATCAAAAGAGATTAATTAAGCCCTATATATAAACAATTGACTTAATTCTTTTATTTTTGTCTGCTAAAATCAAAAAAACAATATGGGAAACTTCTTTACATCTCTTTTTTCTTCCAAAAAAAAAGAAGAACCGGAAAACAATATTCCACAGAAAGATCAGAAAAACTTCGATATTCTAAAATATGATGGAGTCAGAGCCCAGAAGTTAGGACGGCTTCCATATGCTATTAAATGTTATACAGAGGCTTTAAAGATCCAGGACGATTTTGAAACGATGAATTATTTATCGACTGCTTACACGATGGCTGATCAAACAGAAAAAGCGCTGGAAATAGTAGACCGGATGATTGAAATAGAGCCAGAACATACTAATACATTACTCAGCAGAGTAAATATTTTCTTCATGCTGGATAAATATACAGAAGCCATTCAGGATTGTAGCCGGATCATAGAATTGGAGCCAGAAAACTTTTTAGCTTATTATTTCAGAGGAAAAGGAAAGTTCACTAAGAAAGACTATCTGAATGCCATTGCCGACCTGACAAAAGCCATTGCTCTGAAAGAAGAATTTACGGATGCTTATTTATTAAGAGCAGAAACACTTTTAGCCATGCATCAGCCAAGCGAAGCGCTACCGGATATTGAGAAAATAATTGAATTAGTACCTGAAGATGAAGCGGCTTATTTATTACGGGGCCGCATTCACGAAGAGATGAACGATACGGAAGCTGCAAACAAAGACTATCAACAAGTCCTTGAATTAAATCCTTTTAATGAAGAAGCTTATTTGTTATCGGGTTCTCTGTTGATCCATCAACAAAAGTACGAGGAAGCTATTGAGTTTTTTAATGAGGCTATTGAAATAAAACCTGAGTTTGCAAAAGCGTATAGCGAACGGGGGAAAGCGAAAAATCTGAAAGGAGATAAAGAAGGAGCCTTTGAAGATCTCAAAAAATCCATTGAATTAAATCCGGAAGGAGAAGAAGCGAAAAAATTCAACGGACAACATACGAACTTTGATAATATGTATAAAGGAGGCATTTTCTAAAAATAGGATCCGGAAATAAAATGTGTTTCCTACCCGGGCGGAAAACACATTTTATTTCTTTATTCCCTTCACTATCTTCATCCCCTGATTAGTATAGACTCGGAAAATGTAGACACCGGGAGTCCAGTTATCCGTTTGAAGAGTAGATTGTGGATACTCCACCACATTTATCAACTGACCTTCCATCTGATAGATCTCCACCTTTTTTATGAATTCCGGATGTATAAAAGATACCTGATCTTTAAACACGACCGGGAAAATATGGGTTTCATCTCTATCCATACTTAAAACATCTACTGTAACCGGATCCGTTTGCTCACTCAAAGCACTTTCTTCTCCTGAATAAACTGCCGTTAACTGATAGGTCAATATCCCTTCCGGAACATTCTTATCCACATAGGAAGTCTCCGTGATCAAAGAACTATTCATCCGGCTGTTATTTCTATAAATATTATACCCATTTATCTCAGGAAAAGCGGTCACAAGCTGGCTTTTTAGAGCGAAGGAGATAGTTTCCACAGACACTTTCGATGACTTTTTATTTATAGGCGGAATAATGGAACCGGATTTCAACTGCATATTCCCCGATCTTAATTCTCCTTCCTGTGAGGAAATTACTCCTGCTACAATAAAATTTATATTTTCCTTTGTCTGTCTCCAATCAACTCCATCCAACGATACCATAGTGCCTTTTCCAGCCTCCTCCGGTCCATTATCACAGGCAGCGGGAAAACTGATCATATTATTATATTCTTTTGCATATACAGAAATGATCAGATCTTCTGAACCAATGGTAAAAGGTGTATTTAACGGGATCCTATTCAATGTTCTTCTTTTTGGATCTGTGACGGTTTGTCTGTAATCCCGTTCTCCCTGAACAATATAAATCTCATAGGAACCGGTAACGGGTATAAATTCAACTGCTGTTAATTGTTTTTTATAGACGGCTTTGATCTCTTCAGCCGTCCATAACTGGCCAAAATAAAAAGGGGTATTATCTTCAAAGCCGTACGTCCAGCTAAAATCCTGGGTTCCCCGGAAAATAGTCTGTTCATATACCGGAGCCTTCCAGGTGATCTCTATATCATTCCCCTGCTTAATAACTGTCACATCCGTAGGAGGTTTATATTGCTGTATATATATAGATTCCTGAATAATTGAAGATTCTGAACCATCACTATAGATGGCAGAAACACCATATAAATGGAAACCGGGTTCAAAATCAATATCTACATAAGAAGTACCATGGGTACGATCCAAAAAAAGTATGATCACGATAAATATAATACCCGGAAGGAGATCCATCCACAGTAGGTGCCTTCCATTCCAAAACAACCTGTTGTTGTGAATAACTTACTGATAAATTATCCGGAGCAGCTTTACGTGTTAACTGATTCATTCCATTTAACGTTTCCACTCCTTTATTTAACGGATCTAACCAGACATCCATTCTTTGTGAGATGTCTGTTCCATATTTATTCCAGTGAAACGAGAACTTCCCATACACATTCAAACCATTCAAATAATTGCAGGAAGAGTTTCCTCCTGTTAAGGTACCCACTACTAATTTATTTTCATTAAAAAGAGGAGATCCGGAAGAGCCTCCTTCCGTTACTCCGTATCCGTTGACAGTTTTTGAAAATATAATATTAAAATGAGCGGAAGTTGCCCCGGTCGTTCCGCCGCTTTCTACCCAGGTATAATCAGTTGCCGGTTGGGTAAAAGTGGATATTTTTTTTATATCTCCCTGCGGATGATGTATATTTACTCCGAATTGTGGTAGCACCTCTCTCCTATCCCAACCATTATAATATACATCAAAACTTTCCGGAATATTACTTTGTAATAAGAGCAATAAACCATCTGAACCACCTTGTAGTGGAATCGCTACTTTCCGGGTACAGCCTATTAATATATGATTTCCTGTAGCAGTTGCTGTCCCGCTACAAGCATTGCTCTCATAATTAAAATAAAACATCCATTGAGTTAAATCCTCATCCGAAGCAATGGCCAAATCATCCTCCATACAGTGATAAGCAGTTAAAATATAGGGTGACAAATCTTCGGCTGTATTATTTACAAGCGAACCGGTACAATAATAACTATTTCTACCTATTCGCTGGATCATACGGCATATTCCTCTTTTTTCATTTTGCCAGGCATCTCCTTCGTCACAATTGATATTCACCATACAGGAACCTGAACTTCGTAAAGAAATTGTCAGATGGTTATATCCATACCCTATGGATTCTATTTCAATCCGGGGATTCTCTCCGGACTCCGCAGCCACATATTCCAGAATAATCTCATCTCCGGCCACAAATTCAGTTACAAACTTACCATTCAGAGGATTTGTAATATGGGTATAGGCTCCTAACACATGCGTCTTCTCCACATTGTAAATAAATAATTGTCCTCCTTCAGGAATATAAAAAGCATTGTAATAAAGCATAATAGCCGTTGCATCTTTCGCCTGAAGATGTAACTGCCATATCTTTTCTCCACCTGGTAATTCAGACCATTCACCTGCATTTTCAATGGAAAGATCCGTTGGGATCAGCGTGGCTATCCGTAGAGGAGCTCCCTGTCCGGTCTTCCATTCATCTACCAGCTTTAAATCTTCCGTATTGAAATTGACAGGTATCCGGACACTTTTATCTATGGTGCTTTTTAATCCCGTTTCATACAAAAAACTGGGCGGCAAACCACCTGTGGTTAGTTGTCCATACCCGGACCAGGTAATAAGAAAAATCAATAAGAAAGAGAAAAGATATCCTCTATTCATCTGTAAATGTTACAGTTTAATATAAATTTGCTTTTTATAGAGGAAATAACCTGGTATCCAGTTAATGATCACAAAGAAAATAGCCCAGGCCAGCGAACCTCCATAATTACCTAATACCGGTACGAATACCGAACCATACATGAAACCACTCAAACCTGTTACAGCAAAAACAGTACTTAATAAAGCAGCCTGCACATACAGATAGAGTGGATTAATACCAAACGATTCAAAAAAGAGTGACCATTTTTTCTTCCCGTTCATATCAATGATCCAGATCAATAAAGCAAGAAACAGAGAACCAAAGCCACAGGTAGTCAGTACAAAGGTACTACTCCATATCTTCTTGTTGATAGGACACCCATAACTCAGTAACAATCCTATAAACAAGAGGATCGTACCAAAAATGAATAAATTACGAATGATCAGCTCATTATTTTTCTTACTGTCCAGAATCATTTTACCTGCATAAAAACCCAATAAAACATGTGCAATACTACCTATTGTACTCAGCAATCCTTCCGGATCAAAAGCAATACGGGTTCCGTCTGCCATCGTGTCTTTATATACGTGAGATTCTCCGAAAAGACTCCGGTCCACAACAGCTATAATATTATCCGGACTCATAGTCATGCTATCCGTAAACCCTAACAAAGCCCAGTAAAAAACTAAAATACCTCCGGCCACATGCAAAAGATACTTATGATTCACTGCCAAACCTATTAATGAACCGGCTCCATAAGCGAGCGCCAGACGCTGCATAACACCTAAAATACGTAGGTTTTCAAAATCCGTAAATCCGCTACGAACTACTAATCCAAACAGATTCAGGCCCAATCCAACCAGGAAAATAAGGATGGTCCTTTTGATTATCTTTGTTACACTTTCTTTGGATAAAGAAAAATTATATTTTCGGAGGGAAAAGAACATGGATACTCCCATAATAAACATAAAGAAAGGAAATACCAGATCAGTAGGAGTAAGACCATCCCACTGCTCATGTCTCAAAGGGGCATATACATATTGCCAGGAACCAGGATTATTTACCATAATCATCCCGGCTATGGTGATACCTCTCATTACATCTAAAGATAATAATCTGCCAGATTGTGCCATTTTTCAATAATATTATAGAGTTATAAAGTTAAGTTCAAAACGTTATGCAACAAATATAGTATTTTATCCTGAAACCTGCACATCAAATCCTTCCGTACGTGCTTTGTCTGCAATCATTTCCAATTCTTCTTTCGAAATTTTTTTTAATCCTTTTACCGGTGTTTCCCGTTCGATCGTATAGATCATAACCTGTCTGGGATGGATCTTTTTCAAGGCTTCTATCCAGCCGGATATTTCCGGTTCAGTCGTATTATCTACCTCTTCACCCTGATAGGTTCCTTTTAAAAACATGGTCTGAATAATCACTTGTCCTTCAAAACAAATCAACTGTGAGAGTAAATCGTCAAAATTAAAAGAGGGAGAATTGGGAACATCTATCTGTTGGATCCGGCTATCCAAAACAGAATCCAGCTTCATAATATTATCATCCACTTTTTTGAGTGCCTCAAAAACAGCTTCTTTGTGCAACGTAGTAGAATTAGATAATACAGCAATCCGGGCTGTCGGAAAATAAATATTACGTAAAAAGATTGTATCCTCAACGATCCCTGCAAACTCAGGATGCAACGTAGGTTCGCCATTTCCGGCATAGGTTATCACATCCGGAATCATCCCTTCTTCCTTCATTGATATTAACTTACTTTCCAACGCTTTTTTCACATTTTCCCGGGTAGGCAACTTACTGGTAGTTCGTCGTTCTTCATTGAGACCACATTCGCAGTAAATACAGTTGAATGAGCACAATTTTCCATCTGTAGGCAAAAGGTTAATTCCTAAAGAAACTCCTAAACGACGGCTCCGGACAGGTCCGAAAATAATTTCATCAAAAAGAATGGTAGCCATTTTTACTAATATAGTTTATTCCTTAAATCAAAAACTTATAAACACAAAGTTAACAAGTTTATCGGGTTATATCAGAATTTCCATTGAATAAGGAAGGATCCTTCGGTTTTCCTGTTCCCTTCAATCTCTTCCAGGCCAGTACCAATCGTTTCCTGATCCGGATAATAAGTATATCCCATTTTCATGGAAAAAGAAAGTTTTTTCCATATATTCCAACGAAGTAAACCGGACAGGCGAACTCCTCTTCCATACAAAGTATTCATATGATATACATAGGGCATATTCTTTTCATAGGAACTGATCCGGGTGGTATAATCATCCGTATGAAAATAAGCGATAAACAGATCCAGCCGGACCGGAGAGGTGCCGGCCTCCCAACCTATACTCTGTGTAATGGCATATCCTTTTCTCTTCTTTTGAGATCTCTCTTCATATAAAACGCCTTCTAAGGAAGTTTTCAGCACAAAAGGATAGCCCATATACAATCCTTGTATTCTCAGGCGTTGTTGATCATAAGGAATTATATCATAAGAGGTATGATTATTAAAAAGGATATTTTTTTCTTTCTCTTTATACCGATACCGGATATACCAGGAAAAAAATCTATTTTGTGTATGATCTACCTGTACCATATACTCCTTACCACCCGAGGGGGTATCGATTCCATATTTTAACCATGGATACCGGAAGAAATCTCTATAAGCAGAAATTTTCCAATAGGGAATAGGGGTAAACTGAATGCCTGTATACACACCGTGTTCATTCTGAACAGATGAACTCTGAGAAAAAGCATTTCCAAACCAGGCCTGATATCTACGATCATAATACCGGTGCAATACCAGAAAAGAGAAATAGGAAGCCGGAATAAAATTAAACCCATTTAAAACAGCGATTGCTCCATTTCCTGACAAAGCCATCTCGCCATACAATTTGGTATGCTTCGTTTTCCACACATAATCCACACTACTGTTGATATTGGTTTTTCCTCTGAAATAGAATAAATTATAGGGCTTTTCTTCCGGTTCATAGCTATATTTTCCAAATGAGTGTGTTAATAAAGTAACCCCGACATGCACATCCGGGGTTGAATAGTTTATATTTCCCCCATAGACCTGCATAGGGATCGTTTTTCTCTTTTCCAGATCACGGACCAATCGGTTCAAACCGTCTGTTTTCACCGAAGAGATCGTATGATCCTCCACACTTCCATCCATATAACGGAAAGATTGAAATAAACTGAATTCCCAGTTCTTGATAGCCAGAGTTCCGGCGATTCCACGAAAAAAATCATTCTCATTAGTAGAATAATGTCTTCGAAAACCATTGTTTCTTCTTTCTCCCTGGATGACCATAGCCGACTTACCCGGGGAATAATCATTACTTACTATCAATCCCTGACCAAAAGATATTTTATAATCTCCTATGGCTAAGCTTTTTAATTTGTTGATATCTTTTATAAAAAGATGTGCAGAGTAATAATCATACCCTTTATGATAATTATTCCAGAAAGCTTCCCCGGCATCTTTCTCTCCGACCATACCCAACTGGATCTTTTGTTCATATTGGTAAGAATAACGTAAGGAATGATAAAAGGGTTCCCCAACATATTTCCGGTTAGGATATAGAGCCAAAATACTATCGGAATATTCTTTATAGCCCTTTTTTTGTTGATAAGTCTGATTATAATTAATAATAAATTGATTAACGCCATACTTCAACATATTATTAACATCTAAAGGACGGTTTTCAACATTCTTTTCACCAATGTATACAAAAGGGATTAAGAGTTGAATAGTAGGGTAATCCATATGGTCCACACCTTTTAATTCATAAATGGAAACCATATACCCATGTTTTTCGCGATAATCCATCAGACCCCGGATCTGCAAATCGGTAAGAAAAGGGATCCGGTTCAACTCTTCGTGTGTAACCTGGTTAAGATCCAAAGGATTCTCTTTCAAATAGGAAAGTTCCTCATATATTTCCTCAAACCGGGAAGGATCATCAGATCCGGCAATCTGTTCTTCTATATATTCTATCCAATTATCAACAATCATTATATTCTGGCAATAAGTATAATAACTGTTTATCAACAAGATTATAAACAACTTTTTCATGCCTGATCCCGCATTAAAATGAATAATGAATCCCTACTCCGGTACTAACGCCCAACACCGGATGAAACAGAGCTGCGACATCGATGGTGAACCGTGAAAAAGTATAGCTACAGCCAAAAGAGGGTAGAAGAGGAGTGGTTTTTATGCCTGCATATATCCTGAACTGATCTAATAAGCCATACTCCAGACCAAAGCTTCCCCGGAGGAAAGTAGAAGGAGTATACCCTACAGTTCCGGCTATTAACACCCGGTTCATAAGTAGATATTGAAAACCTGTTTCTACTTTGTATTCAGTAAAATCCTTTATTTCAATCCCTTCTTTCTGAATAGAAGCAGAAGAAAAATTCATTATAAACAATCCTATCAACAAGTTATCAGTAATTCTACAGACCATCCCTATATCAGTAGACAGATAAGAACTTTTATCTGCCTCCTGATCGGTTTGTAGAAAACTATATTGAAAACTGAGACCTAAAAACCAGGAATTATTTAGTTGTTTACTCATTAACCCACGGATCATGCTTTCTCTATAAGAATCGTATCCAAAAGAAGAAATATGAACACCAGAAGAAAGAAAAGAGGATGGATAATAAAAACTGCCATTCAAAGAACCTAACTCTTTTATTAAATAGCGATTATAATAAGTCATGTGTATTTCCTTACATTGCCGGAAAGCAAGTAAAGCTGGATTATAAAAGACAGATTGAGTGACTCCATTTTCACCCATAGCCAGACTCCGGATATCCGGTAATCGTAAATTATTCATACTGTGGGCATAGTGGGCGGACATACATAGTATGATCCAACCTAAGCAGATTGTTTTCATAATTAAGATTTGGTTTCATTGGTTATTATTCACAAATATAATATATTAACATTACTCAACAACTTTCTGACCTATATAATTGTAATTATCATTTAATTAATCAAATAGTGTAAAACTCAAACAGCGAATAGGAAAAAGAGTTATTTTTGTAAGAATGAGAATTTGTAAATGGCACATATTATCCCTCACATTTCTTTTGATTATAGTCACAGAAATAAAAGCACAGGTAATACCTCAAAAGAATGTGGTTCCGGAAGGACATCAACGGGCTTATATCGATGAAAATAACGATACGATCCCTCTTGTCCGCCTGCGAACTGTGTATGTGTATCCGGAAGTGAAGTTTAAAAACAAAAAAGAACAACAACAATATACTAAGCTGGTCAGAGATGTAAAACGAACCCTTCCGTATGCTAAGATGATATATGATACCCTGATCGAAACCTATGAATATATGAAAACTCTTCCCAATGATAAAGCCCGACAGGAACACTTGAAACGGATGGAAAAAGAGTTATTTAAAGAATATAAACCTGAACTGAAAAAATTGACTTTTAATCAGGGTAAACTACTTATTAAACTGGTAGACCGGGAGTGTAATCAATCCAGTTATAACCTTGTGAAAGCTTATTTAGGTACTTTCCGGGCCAGTTTCTGGAATATATTTGCCGGTATGTTTGGTACCAGTCTGAAAACAGAATATGATCCCAAAGGAAAAGATGCCATGACCGAACGGATAGTAGTATTAGTGGAAAACGGGTTAATCTGATAATTGTTTAAACAGGTCCCATATTACTATACCCGCCGTAACAGATACATTCAGCGAATGTTTCGTTCCATATTGAGGTATTTCAATACACAGATCACAGTTATCAACAACGGTTTGCTGAACGCCCTTCACCTCATTTCCCAAAATAACAGCATATTTTTTCTCCTTATCTACCACCAATTTATCTAATATACTACTTCCCTCTGCCTGTTCAATTGCACATACCACATATCCTTGTTCTTTGAGGTTATGAACAGCTTCCATGGTATCTTTAAAATAGAACCAATCTACAGAATCTTCCGCCCCTAAAGCGGTTTTATGAATCTCCGGGTGAGGAGGACAGGCAGTGATTCCACACAAATAAACCGCTTCCACTTTAAAAGCATCGGAAGTACGAAATACAGATCCTACGTTATTCAAGCTTCTGATGTGGTCAAGTACCACGACCAAAGGTATTTTTTTACTTTCTTTGAAAGCTTCGGGTGTTAATCTGTTTAATTCCGTAATTTTTAATTTTCGCATATTTTCTGTAACTTTATAGGACAAAGGTAGAGGAATTAAACTTTATCAAAAATACCTGTGAAAAACTATTCATAAGTCGTGAACAGAAAATGAAAAATAATCCTTGCAAAATTCAGATTATTGAATATACATCCACTGATCTAAAATCCATACTACAAATTTAAAATGAGTTATGAGGAAATATCAACAGTCCTTTTACACAGGTTTCAGAGGAATAATATCCATTAAATTTTTCACAACAAGAGTTTTCAACACCTAAAAGAAAGAAATAGATAAACTCAAGATAAACAAATAGAAAAGGGTTTAATTATGTGTTGGTAATCTTTTTATAAGCTTTATAAGAATATGGATAACTAAAAATCCTACCATTTGTAATAAAAATGTATTAACTGTTTTAACGGTATATCATCATTATTATTTAGATTTTTAATTTAAAGATTAAAGAATATAATAATATAGAATGTGGATAACTCCGGAAATGGATTCATTGTTATAGTAGCAAACCGGATAGAAAAGGTTTGATTTAAAAGAGTGGCTTATTCTTTCACAACGAAGATTATTGTAACTTTGCGATCCATACTAATAATAATGTAATTATGCAGACCGATCAACCCATAGGATATATGAATATCCCTGTTCCTAAAGACATTCATCTGGAAGAGGAAATTAATAGATTACGAAAAGAAAAGAATGCGGTTATCCTGGCTCACTATTATCAGACAGGAGATATACAGGATATTGCGGATTTTGTAGGGGACAGCCTGGCGTTGGCCCAATGGGCTGCCAAAACAGAAGCGGACATCATTGTTCTTTGCGGTGTACATTTTATGGGAGAGACAGCCAAGATCCTGTGTCCGGATAAGAAGGTACTGGTACCGGACCTGAATGCGGGCTGTTCTTTGGCAGACAGCTGTCCTGCTTCGGAATTTGAAGCGTTCGTCAGACAACATCCGGATCATACGGTGATTTCTTATGTAAATACCACGGCCGCTGTGAAGGCTGTTACAGATGTAGTAGTCACCTCTACGAACGCCAGGCAGATCGTAGAGAGCTTTCCACCGGAAACTAAACTGATCTTCGGACCGGACCGGAATTTGGGAAATTATATCAATAGTATTACCGGTAGAAACATGTTATTATGGAATGGAGCCTGTCATGTTCATGAACAATTCTCTCTGGAAAAGATCCTGGAATTAAAGAAACAATATCCGGATGCGGATATTATTACCCACCCGGAATGTAAACAGCCGGTTATTCAGGTCTCAGATTTCGTAGGATCAACGGCAGCTCTGTTAAAGTATACGATTCAGTCTGACAAAAAACAATTCATTGTAGCGACGGAAAGTGGGGTTATTCACGAGATGCAAAAACAAAGTCCGGATAAGGAATTTATACCGGCTCCACCAAATGATAGTACATGTGCCTGTAATGAGTGTGCATTTATGCGTTTGAATACAATGGAGAAATTATATAATTGCCTGAGATACGAATTACCGGAAATATATGTAGATGAAGAGGTGCAGAAGAAAGCAATCAAACCCATCCGCCGGATGCTGGAAATATCAGCACAATTAGGTTTATAGGATGTATATCCACTAATTCTTAATAATAACTTATATGTTATTCAATTCATTTGAATATTTGGTATTCCTGCCTGTTGTTTTCCTTCTTTACTGGTTTGTGGTAAACAAAAAGTTAGAAATACAAAATGCTTTTATAGTTGTTGTAAGTTATATATTTTATGGTTGGTGGGACTGGAGATTTCTTATTTTAATAGCCATTACCTCTTTTGCCAGTTGGTTGAGTGGTATATGGATGTTACATATCAGGCAAACGGGAGAGAATCCTGCTGTTAGGAATAAAAAGTGTAAGTGGATCACAGCAGGGAATATAGTATTGAATATCGGAATATTAGGTTTCTTTAAATACTATAATTTTTTTGTTGATAACTTTGTTGAAGCATTTGGTTTTATGGGAATAAAATTACATGTTTCTACTTTACGGATCATTTTGCCGGTAGGGATCAGTTTTTATACCTTTCAAGCCTTGAGTTATTCGATTGATGTGTATAGAGATAAATTAAAGCCTACAAAAGATATCATCGCATTTTTTGCCTTTGTAAGCTTTTTTCCTCAATTGGTTGCAGGACCTATCGAAAGAGCTACCAGTTTACTGGTTCAGTTTTATCATAAACGTACATTTGTTTATAAGCAGGCAGTAGATGGTATTCGTCAGATAATATGGGGATTTTTTAAGAAAATGGTTATAGCGGATAACTGTTCTGTAGTAGTGGATGATATATTTGGTAATTATGCTAATTATTCCGGTAGTACATTAGTATTAGGAGCCCTATTATTTTCTTTTCAGATATATGGTGACTTTTCCGGATATTCGGATATAGCGATAGGGACCGCTAAATTGTTTGGTATAGAATTAAGACGGAATTTCCATTATCCTTACTTTTCCAGAAATATCATGGAGTTTTGGAGGAGATGGCATATATCTTTAAATACCTGGTTCTTAGATTATATTTATATTCCCTTGGGAGGTAGCCGGGAAGGAAGATATAAACATATCCGTAATATCTTACTTGTTTTCTTTTTGAGTGGTTTATGGCATGGAGCTGCCTGGACTTTTATTGTTTGGGGTCTTTACTATGGTTTACTTTTTATTCCATTGGTATTATTGGGTGTCCGGGTAGATACAAAAGTCCCTCAGTTTAAAAATATAGGGTCTATATTGGGTGCCTTTATGATAGTTATGTTTGGCTGGATTATTTTCCGGGCAGAAAATATGATGGTAGCAATGGGTTACTTACAACATATGTTTGATAAAAGTCTTTTTCATATTCCTAAAGCTGCTGGGATTAATAATGTGTTTGCTATCTTATCTTTATTTTTTATTCTTATTCTGCTAAGTATAGAATGGATGAACCGGGGAAATTCTTTTGGGTTGGATTTAAAGCATGTTCCGAATAATTTTCTTCGGTATAGTATTTATACTTTCATTTTATTTGCTATTTATTTCTTTGGAGCAGATTCATCCAGTTTTATATATTTCCAATTTTAGTGAAGATGAAATTAACAGGAACACAACAACTATCAATAGGTATATTTCTATTTTTCCTTGTAGGATTAATAGTCATATTCAATGGAATCACTCCCTGGTTATTCCGTAAAATGCCCAATGATTTTGTTCGGACTAAATTAATAATAAACACACTGAATGATCCGGATCATACACCCGGCATGGTTATTTTTGGAAATAGCAGGGCCATGAGTGGTGTAAATGGATATCTGCTTCAGGAACAGTTACCGGATCATCCGTTGACGTATAGTTTCACCTCTACCAGTCAATATATGAGTGAGAGTGTACTTTTTTATACTTCTTTACCTTCCTCTGTCCATACGGTTTTGCAATGTATAGATATTCAATCTCTTTCACAACCTATTGATATGAAAATATCTAATCAGGTAGCTCTTCATATGTATGGATATAAAATGGATGACCAAACGAAGTCTTTTGCATTTTCTTTATATAAAAAATTAAATAAATCAGATTGGTATTATAATTTTCATGCCCGGGATTGTCTTTTTAGTGGTATGAATGTCTGGTTAAGGAATTTATTGGATGATGATGTTTCAGAAATATCTCTGGAGCATACACTCCACTATGCGATGACTCAAACTTCCGACAGGAATGAAGCTGTTTATGAGAGAGAAATATTGCATTATGAAACAAATGACAGTTTTAAAAATTACACGATCTTACCGGAATGGAAAGAATTGATAGAAGCTTCTTACCAGTATATTCGTGCAAAAAATATAAAGTATTATTTCGTAGTGATGCCACATAATCCCGATGTTCTTCCCACTCATCAGGAAGAACGGGAGAGGGCTTTCAGTATGTTTAGAGAGGAGTTTGATTCTATTCCGGTTATCAATTGTATGGATATCTTATCTGCGGATGATTTTTATGATGCTATACATCCTAATCAGAAGGGAGCTGCTAAATTAACCCAACATATTATTCAGTATTTGCAATGATTTTGGGTATTTTTTTTTGTATATAATAGGGGGTTTTCTATATAATACCAGGATAGAATTCCTAAGATAGTACTTAAAACAGCCGTAAGAATAAAAGTAAGCGGTAAATGGTATTTGTCTATGCCAAAATGAATAAAGGTTTGTATGATTGGAAAGTGGAACAAATAGATACCATACGAGAAATTTCCTAATTTACCTATAAAATGCAGCCATTTAAAACTATACACAATACAAATAATAAAAGAAGCTAATGCAATAGGCTCTAATAAATCAATTCCTGGGATTGTTCTGAACAATAATATGAAGATACTAACCGGAAATATATACCATTTGTATTTTCTGAAAGAATCAAAATAAAGCAAAATGATTATACCTGAACAAAAATACATCATCTGTCCGGGAAATTGTCTTTTTAAAAATAGATATAGATTTACTCCGGTGTTATCATATAAGTATTCAAAGAGATAAGAATATAACATAGAAAACAGGTAAATCCCTATCAGGAACCAGGACTTTTTATGTTTAAGAAGAAATAGAAACAGGAGGGGAACAGTAAAATATAACATGATCTCTACTTTCATAGTCCATAGAGATCCGTTTACTACCTGAATAGGATTGTTTGTAAAAACTCCTGGCAACTCAGGCTGCAAAAAATTTAATGTAAGAGAATTACCGATCAGGTATTGGTATAGTTGGGTGGAACTGAAATATTCGATAGGAGTCAGAGAAGTAAGAAAACTTCCCAGAATGATACATAAAAAAATGGTAATAAGATAGGCAGGCATAATCCGGCAGAAACGTTTCCGTAAATAAATAGTCAGATCCGGTGTACGTATAAAACTGAACATCACAAGAAAACCACTGATAATAAAGAATCCTTTTACTCTCATATCACCATTTACAATCCAGAAAGGTTCACTTTCTGTTAACGTACTACAGTGGTTAAACATGATAGAATAAGCCAGAAAGAAACGGATCAGATTAAAGTTGTTTTTTTCTTTTACTAAACTTATTATCTTATCATTCAGGATCATTTTATTCTTATTTAATGACGGCAATTTTAGTCACTATGCTCTCTGAGCCGTTTTGGGAAGCCATTAACACTAAATAAATGCCTGTTGAAACCCGTTGTCCGGATCTGTTCCTACAATTCCAGGTTGCCTGTCCACCAATAGATTTGGTTTGATAAATTAGATTTCCGTTCAGATCTGTTATTTTAACATTGCTATTATCCATCAGACCGGTAATGGTTACTCTGTCGTCATATTCCGGACGGACTGGATTGGGAAAAGCATACACATCCGAAAAGTCTTCTTTTCCAGCTATGGCTTCTCCCTGGTAGGATATAAGTCCTTTGCTGGTACCAATAAAAACTTCTCCGGTTTGGTCATTGATATCGATAGAATAAATATGATCTGATAGGAGAGGACTATTAGCAGTAGTAAACTGATGAATGACTTCCTGATTATCTTCATTGAGCACATAGACACCATTTCCTTCCGTACCGAACCATTTCCTGTTGCCCTGATCCACTTTTATACAGGTGATTAACTGGTTATCCAGAAAATAATATAGTTCACCATGATCTTCATGTGTTAATTTAATTCGGTTACAACGTGTTTCATTATAAATGACTCTGTCAGGTTGTGTAAAGTAAACAGGTCCACTGGTTGTCCCTACCCAGACATATCCGTCTTTATCTTCTGCGAGACTGGTGTATCCACTGGGAGTAAGTAGTTTATCATCCTGATCAGTCATTGTACTAAAAAAGAAAGAAGTATTATTATCTAAAGCATCAATAATGGCTATACCTGCCTGCTCCTGAGGATGGGGCACATTGATCCATTTATAGTTGGAAGAGGTAATCAGAATATCATTCAAAGAATATTTTTCGGATAATCCTTCTACATATACACTATGCCATTTTCCATCTTTGTCTAATATTTTAATACCCTCCTGGATCTGAGAGTTAGTCATCCATAAATTATTATCTTTATCAAATGATAATCCATGAATAAAATGATAACCCATATTATTCTCTATAATAGTTTCTAAGGTACTGTTATTTTTATTGTAGAGATTAATTACTTCCATATCCTTTATTTCCACTACACCATCTCCAAAGGAAGAGACATACAAATGATTTTCATCTGCCGGATGAACCGCTATACTTAAGTAGTCACGAGGATTAATTTTAAATTTTTCATATACATCTTCCTGGCTGATATAACTCCATTTATTATAATCATAGACCATTATGAATCCGTAGTTACCAAATCTGATGCCGCCGGATGTTTTCCCTCCTGCTGCTAAATATAATTTAGAAGGGGTAGAAACAACCTTGTATGGACTATTCATACGGGGTCCATCTAATCTGATGGATTCTGTTTTTGTTTCATAGCTTCCTGAACTGTTTCTGGCAATACATTTAATTCCCTTTTCTTCCTCTGCCACCCAATAGGTATCGTTTTTGAAGGAAGAGATATCGTGAATGTTACCTTTTAATGAAGTAGGAGCACCTATATCAGAATATATGAGTATAGTATCGTTTTGTAAAACGATTAGTTTGTCATTTGTGATCTTTACCCCTTTAATATGATTGGTATTTAGTAAAGGAGTTAATTCTCTATCATAAAAGATTCCTGTCTGATCGATAAGAAAAAACAGTCTGTTTTTAAATACAAATACTTTGGATACTTCTTTTTCCTCTGTTAAAGAAGGAAGAGAATAAGTTTGCCAGACGTTTGAATCTAATAAATTATCATTTAAAGAACCATAGATCACTCCGTTTTCAGTAGAAGCATATAGATAATTATCGAGTATGCAACAGGAAGTTGTCTGAAGAGATAAATTATAAGTTTCCGCGATCTCTTTTTTATTCATATTTACTACCATAATACCAAAACCTGTTGATATGTAGGCATACTCATTATATAAGTAAACGGAATATATTTCCTTGTTTCTGAGTTGTGTATTTTGAAAGAGATAAGGGAGATTGTAAACTCCGTCTTCAGACAAAATATCTATGTTCGCATTTTCATATATGATCAGTAAAGATTTAGCGGTATGATTGTAATTGATACAAATGATTTCTGTATCATTCAAATAATTACTTTTATCCAACTGCCGGATACTATTATCTTCTTTATCGTATGAAAAAAGAGAACCTTCTGCTACCACATATACTTTAGAAGAACTTTCTTCTACTAACCGGGTCGTAAAATAGGAGAGATAAGTCTTCCACGAATTGTTGTTGGCAAAAGTGGCAGAAGTAAGAAGTAAGAAGGAGATTAAAATACATGCGAAACGCTTCATACGAAGATCTTTTTAGATACTGTTAGTAGATAAGAAAGCAGTTAATTTAGCTACAGCACGGGCCCGGTGGCTAATTTGATTCTTTATATGATCTCCTAATTCTGCAAAAGTCTGTGTATAGTCATCAGGAATAAATACAGGATCATATCCGAAACCGTTCTCACCCCTTTTTTCCTTTGTAATCTGTCCGTTGACGATTCCGTCAAACAGATACTCCTCTCCATTTAAAAGAAGAGCTATAACGGAACGAAAACGGCCTTTCCGGTTCGCTTTACCCTCCATTTCCTGTAGTAATTTATTCATATTGGCTTCTGCATCGTGTGGTATACCGGAATAACGTGCAGAATAAACACCGGGAGTATTATTCAGTACCTCTACTTCCAGTCCACTGTCATCTGCAAAACAGTCATATCCGTAATGTTCTTTAATATACCGGACTTTTAACAAGGCATTTCCTTCCATTGTTTCTGCTGTTTCAGGAATATCTTCACTGCATCCGATTTCCTTTAAACTTACTATTTCAATAGAATCGGAAAGCATGGCACGAACCTCTTCCAGTTTATGTGTATTGTTTGTTGCAAATACCAGTTTCATAAGATGTATATATAAATAAAAAAGCACTTTTATACAGTACTAAAACGTATAAAGGTGCTTTAAATTGTATAGCTTTTATTTTTAAGTTTTTATTTGATCAAAGCCTTCACCATATACTCCCCGGACTGTACTTTGTGAGATAAAAGCCTGAGGATCTATCTCCTTTACCAACCGGAAAATAGCTATGGATTCGGATTTCTTTGCCATGACCACTACTACCTTTACGGGAGATTTAGAGTAGCCACCGGTTCCTTCAAGGATTGTACACCCCCGGTCGATCTCTTTGATAATGGCATCACATATGTCATCATATTTTTGTGAAAAGATAAAGAACTGAACTGATTGACGGTTACTGTTAATTACCATATCCAGTATATAGTTACTGATCACCATTTCTACAAATCCGAATACGATCTTTTCCACATCCTGGAACAGAAAATAAGAGGAGCTGATAATGATAAAATCACAAAATAAAAGTGCTCTTCCAATAGATATGTTCTTATACTTGGTGACAATAGCAGCTATAATATCCGTACCGCCGGTACTACCATTAGCCGTAAAGATTAATCCCAATCCGGTACCACACAAACAGGCTCCTATAATGATAGACATAAAAGGTTCATCTTTCAGAATAGGAACTCCCTGTAACAGCCATTCAAACAGAGAAAGGGAGAGAGATAAAGAAAATACACCGAAAACAGTTTTCAGGACAAACTTTAATCCTAATATCTTATAGGCAATAGCAAGTAAAACCAGGTTAATCGCCAGATAAGAGAAGGAAACAGGGATCGATGTGATAAAATAGATTAGCGCACAAATCCCGCTAAGTCCTCCGGTTATGATTTCATTGGAGAGGATAAATCCGTTAAATCCGAAACCATATAATAGTGTTCCGATCAGGATAAAAATATAATCCTGTGTCGAATGGTATACTTTCTTCAGTGGCGTTTTTATCATCTCTTAGTCTGTTAAATGACGATATTAACGATCTTCTTAGGAACGAAAATGATCTTTTTGGGAGTTTTACCCTGTAACCATTTTTCTGCACTTTCATGTCCCAGGGCAGCTGCTTCCGCATCTTCTTTGGTTGCCTCTGAAGGAAGTTCAATACTGTACCGGGCTTTCCCATTAAAAGAAACTGCATATACAATGGTATCTTCTTTCAGGTATTCTTCATTATATTCCGGCCATTGAGCATCTACAATTGTAGAGGTATGACCTAATTCATGCCATAATTCTTCTGCGGCATGTGGTGCAAAAGGAGCTAAAACAATAATTAATTGTTCCAGAATAGCTCTTTTATGACATTTTAAAGACGTTAATTCATTTACACAGATCATGAATGCACTGATAGAAGTATTGAAAGAAAAATGTTCAATATCGTAGGTTACTTTCTTAATCAGTTTGTGTAATGATTTTAACTCTTCCGCAGTGGGTTCCTCATCTGTTACCTGTAGAGTATCAGTGTTACCATAGAATAATCCCCATAATTTCTTCAGGAAACGATGAACTCCGTCAATACCGTTGGTATCCCATGGTTTGGATTGTTCCAAAGGACCTAAGAACATCTCATACAGACGTAAAGTATCCGCACCATATTTTTCAACGATCATATCCGGATTCACTACATTATACATCGATTTGGACATTTTTTCAACAGCCCATCCACAAATATACTTACCATCTTCCAGGATAAATTCAGCTGTCTTATATTCCGGATTCCAGTTTCTGAAGGCTTCTATATCCAGTATATCATTGCTAACGATATTGACGTCAACATGCAACGGAGTGACATCATATTGGTCTTTCAGATTCAGGGAAACAAATTGATTTGTGCCATTAATACGATATACAAAATTGGAACGTCCCTGGATCATTCCCTGATTAATCAGTTTCTGGAAAGGTTCCTCTCCGCATGAAATACCCAGGTCATACAGGAATTTATTCCAGAAACGGCTATAGATCAGGTGACCAGTTGCATGTTCGGTACCACCGATATACAGATCTACATTTTTCCAGTATTCATTTGCTTTTCTGGATACTAACTCTTTTTCATTGTTAGGGTCCATATAATGCAGATAATAGGCAGATGAACCGGCAAAACCAGGCATCGTACAAAGTTCCAATGGGAAAATAGTCCGGTTATCTATTTTAGAAGTTTCTACTACTTTTCCATTTACTTTATCCCAGGCCCAGTTGGTGGCTCTTCCTAACGGTGGCTCACCCGTTTCCGTAGGCAGGAATTTATCTACTTCCGGTAATTCTAATGGTAGTTTATCTAATGGTAACATCTGAGGTAACCCGTCCGCATCATAATATACAGGGAAAGGCTCTCCCCAGTAGCGTTGACGGCTGAAAATAGCATCCCTCAAACGATAATTGATTTTGATCTTACCTAATCCTTTTTCTTCAATATAAGTTTTGGTTTTAGCAATCGCTTCTTTTACTTCCAGGCCATTCAATACCAATCCTCCTTCTATTCCTTTTCCTGGTTGGGGAGAGTTGATCATCTTACCTTCTTTGGCGTCATAACTTTCTTCAGAAATGTCACAGCCTTCAATCAGAGGAATGATCGGTAAATTAAAATGTTTAGCGAAAGCATAGTCACGGCTATCATGTCCCGGTACAGCCATAATTGCTCCTGTTCCGTATCCGGCCAATACGTAATCACTGATCCATACCGGAATTGCTTCCTGAGTCAGCGGGTTGATCGCATAGGAACCAGAGAATACACCGGTTACCTTTTTATCAGCCATCCGTTCCCTTTCGGTTCTCTTTTTGGTCATAGCCAAATACTTATCTACCTCTTGCTTCTGTTCAGGAGTGGTAAGTGCCTGTACTAATTCACTCTCCGGAGCCAGGACCATAAAGGTAACCCCGAAAATAGTATCTGCACGGGTCGTAAAGATGGTAAATGTCAGATCCGAGTCTTTTACATGAAACTTCATTTCAGCACCTTCACTACGCCCGATCCAGTTTCGTTGGGTTTCTTTTAATGAATCTGTCCAGTCCACAGTATCCAACCCATCCAATAAACGTTGTGTGTAGGCAGATACGCGGAGACACCATTGACGCATGACTTTCTGTTCAACAGGATATCCACCACGTTCGGAAACACCATTTACCACTTCATCGTTTGCCAATACGGTACCCAAAGCTGAACACCAGTTCACCATCGTATCTCCTAAATAAGCGATCCGGTAATTCAGGAGTATTTCCTGTTTTTCCTTGTCACTTTTTGCTTTCCACTCGTCAGCAGTAAAAGACAATTCTTCTCCATGAGCGATATTTAAACCTTCCGTTCCTACCTGTTCAAACGCCTCGATTAATCCTTCAATAGGCATTGCTTTGTTTTCATCATAGCAATAGTAACTATTGAACATCTGTATGAAAGCCCACTGTGTCCAGCGATAGTATTCGGAATTGCAGGTACGCACTTCACGGCTCCAGTCATAAGAGAAACCAATCTTATCCAACTGTTCACGGTAGCGTGCAATATTGTTTTTAGTAGTAATTTCCGGATGTTGACCCGTCTGGATAGCATATTGTTCGGCTGGAAGTCCATAGGCGTCATATCCCATCGGATGTAACACATTGAAACCTCTTAGTCGTTTAAAACGGGAATAAATATCAGAAGCAATGTATCCAAGCGGATGTCCCACATGTAAACCTGCTCCTGACGGATATGGGAACATATCCAGCACATAAAATTTAGGTTTACTGTGATCTTCGGTTACTTTGTAAACATTATTCTCTACCCAATATTTTTGCCATTTCTTTTCTATGGCACCGAACTTATACTCCATAACTACTATATGTATTGTCTTTAATTATTTTCTTAATTAAGTAAAATCTATTATTCATTTGATTTTCTGTGCAAAAATACGAATAAATGACGAAAGTTGGTTGAATTGTCCGGAAAGTAGAACCTCCTTTTAGGGAAATAGTCACTTTATTCAGATGAAAAGAAAAAATAGTTCCGGAAAAAAGGATCATAACAAGATTTAGGAAATCTTAAAAAAGAAAGTTCCGGAAAAACACTGATTAAAAACAGTAGAACTTGTACCTTTGCATGTGGTGGTAAATTTAACAAATGAAAAACGGTGGCAAAACCTGTAGTTGAAACTCCTTTAATGAAGCAATATTTCGACATTAAGTCGAAACATCCTGATGCAATCCTTTTATTTCGCGTAGGTGACTTTTATGAAATGTATGGTGAAGATGCAGTCATAGGAGCTGAGATCGTAGGGATTGTACAGACTAAAAAAGCAAATGGTCCGGGACAGTTCATAGAAATGGCCGGGTTTCCTCATCATGCCCTGGATAATTATCTGCCTAAATTAGTACGGGCAGGAAAACGGGTAGCTATCTGTGACCAGTTGGAAGATCCCAAAATGACTAAGAAGCTGGTCAAAAGGGGAGTCACTGAATTGGTAACTCCCGGGGTTTCTATTAACGACAATATATTAAACCATAAGGAAAATAACTTCCTGGCTTCCGTACATTTTCACAAAAACACCTGTGGTATTTCTTTTCTGGATATTTCAACGGGGGAATTTCTGACAGCAGAAGGTACGATTGATTATGTAGATAAGTTATTGAATAATTTTTCTCCCAAAGAGGTACTGATCGAACGGAATAGCCGGAAGATGTTTGAAGAGAGTTTCGGTTCCCGCTTCTTTACATTTGAACTGGAAGATTGGGTTTTTACGGCGGATGCGGCAAATGATCGCTTGTTAAAGCATTTTGAAACCAAGAATCTGAAGGGATTTGGAGTACAACATCTCAAATTAGGTATCATTGCTTCCGGGGCTATTTTGCATTATCTGGATATTACCCAGCATACTCAGGTTTCTCATGTGACCTGCCTTTCCCGGATAGAAGAAGATCGGTATGTACGCCTGGATAAGTTTACAGTCCGGAGTCTGGAATTAATTGGGACGATGAATGAAGATGGGATCAGCTTATTGATGTGATCGATAAAACAATTTCTCCGATGGGTTCTCGTATGCTCAGACGTTGGTTATTGTTTCCCCTGAAAGATGTTCGTCCTATTAAGGAACGGCAGGATGTGGTGGATCATTTTTTCCGTCATCCGGATATGAAAGAGTTACTGGAAACCCGTCTTGCACAGATTGGAGATCTGGAACGGATTATCTCTAAAGTAGCGGTAGGAAGGGTTTCTCCCCGTGAAGTAGTTCAGCTAAAAGTAGCACTTCGTGCCATTGAGCCTATTAAAGAGGCTTGTATGAATAGTAATGAACCCAGTTTATGTTTGATTGGAGAACAGTTAAATGCCTGTTCCAGGATCTGTGAACGAATTGAAAAAGAAGTAAATCCGGATCCCCCTGTTTTGTTGAATAAAGGGAATGTGATCGCTTCCGGTGTGAATGAAGAATTGGATGAACTGCGTTCCATTGCTTTTTCAGGAAAAGATTATCTGTTACAGGTACAGCAGCGGGAAAGTGAAAAACAGGTATTCCCAGTCTGAAAATTGCTTTTAATAATGTATTCGGTTACTATATTGAAGTTCGTAATACTCATAAGGATAAGGTTCCACCAGAGTGGATACGAAAACAGACCCTCGTAAATGCAGAACGATATATCACCGAAGAATTAAAAGAATATGAAGAAAAGATTCTGGGTGCGGAGGAAAAGATCCTGAGCCTGGAAGGACGATTATTCAATGAATTGGTACTGTGTCTGATGGATTATATTGCTCCTGTACAGACGAATGCTAATTTGATTGGCCGTCTGGATTGTCTTCTTTCCTTTGCAAAAGTGGCCCAGAGTAACAAATACATCCGGCCAATCGTGGATGACAGCGATGTGATTGATATTCATTCCGGCCGCCATCCGGTTATTGAAAAGCAATTACCTTTAGGAGAATCCTATATTGCAAATGATGTCTATCTGGATGGAGAAAAGCAACAGATCATTATCATTACCGGACCCAATATGGCAGGTAAATCTGCTTTATTACGGCAAACTGCTTTGATCACTTTAATGGCACAAACCGGTTGTTTTGTTCCTGCCGAAAGTGCCCGGATCGGATTGGTGGATAAAATCTTTACCAGGGTAGGAGCTTCTGATAATATTTCAGTAGGGGAATCTACTTTTATGGTCGAGATGAACGAAGCATCCGATATATTGAATAATCTTTCTTCCCGGAGTCTGGTATTATTTGATGAGTTAGGGAGAGGGACCAGTACTTATGATGGGATTTCCATTGCCTGGGCGATTGTGGAATATATTCATGAACATCCTCAGTTCCGTGCAAAAACCCTGTTTGCTACCCACTACCATGAGTTGAATGAAATGGAACGTTCTTTTAAACGGATCAAAAACTACAATGTTTCGGTCAAAGAAGTGGGCAATAAGGTGATCTTTATGCGGAAACTAATACCAGGTGGTAGTGAACACAGCTTTGGTATTCATGTGGCCAAGATGGCTGGGATGCCGAAAAGTATTGTAAAACGTTCAAATGAGATATTAAAACAACTTGAAAATGAGAACCGGCAGGAGGGGATTAGCAGTAAGCCTGTGAAGAATATTGCTTCTGCTGCTGAAGGCTATCAATTGAATTTCTTTCAGTTGGATGATCCTGTGCTGAGCCGGGTAAGGGATGAAATAAGGAATATGGATGTGAATAATCTTACCCCATTAGAGGCGTTAAATAAGTTAAGTGAGATACGAAAGATCATCACAGGAAAATAAAGAATAGCCATAGACCCGGAATTACCGCTCCGGGCTTATGGCTACTCTTTATTCATCTACCTGGTAATCTCCTGGATATCCTGCAACGTGAAGTTTCCCACTAATTGCACAATCGTATATCCTTTGTTAACATCTCTTATGATCTAACATTTATTTTTCATATTCTCAGATTTATAAAGTTTACAACTCTTTGTCAGAATCTTCTTTTACGCGAAAAGTAATTTATGTTTTTAAAGACGGATCAGGAGAAGGTTTTGTTACAGGAAAAGGAATCTTTTTTATTTCTCTCCGGAATACATTGATAATATTTAACGCAATGAACTCAACAAAAGGCGGTTTCCTTCTGTTTTGTAGGTCCATTTAGTTAATAGAAAGTGAAATAAAAATTAAAATAAAGAGAATATGAAAAAAGTATTTTTTCAGGATTACTGGCAGTGGGACTTTTGTTTTCAGCGAATGCTTTTGCTCAGGATGTTAAAAGAGATAATACCCGGAACGAAGTAAGAGAGGGTATTGAAAGTAATAGAAATAACCTCGATGAACGGGTAGAGGATATGAAAGGTAATATTGAGCATGATGTGGATGTGGACGTAAATACAAACACGAACCGGTCAGATATGAGAAATGATGCGGACCGTTTGGAAAACAGATGGGAAGAAGGAAAAGAAAATGTAAAAAGCGGTACCCGGGAATTAGGTGATAAAATTGAAGAAGGGGGTCGTAAAGTGAAAGAAGGAACTAAACGGACCGGAGAAAAAATAGGGGATGAAGCTAAAAAAGTAGAAAGAGAAGCTGATCGACGCTTAAATGATTAATATATAGTTTATTGTAGTTTTTTAAAAAGTGCATTAGCAAAAAGCAAAGGGTATATAAATAATTTACATTTATATACCCTTCTTTTATTTGGAATGAAAAACAGATTGCTTATTTAGTAAGCCGTTAGCTGACAAAAGCGAAACGTCTGCTATCCGGTGCCCAGCAATCAAAGATACTGTTACCTTGTTTGATTGTGCTTGCATAGGTAAGTTTCCTACTGATAGTCCGATAACTGAGTAAATAAATAGTTTTATGAGGTCAAGAATTGAATCTGACTGAATGATAATAATTATTCTGATCTACTGCGCAGTTCTTTCATTCTCAGTAAAGCTTCTACATAATAGTAATCAGCATAGGAGAGAGGAACGTCTACTTCACTGTTTCCTGGTAAATGACCCGTACAATGCATGATCGTGAAATAGTTGTTTTCTCCTTTTTCTGCCAGATATGCAGGCGAGGAGAGGGAGCGTATCTGCTGTTCGGCAAATGCCAGATATTCCTTTCCGGAGGGATCTAACTGACTTAATTCGATTAATGCGGAGGCCATGATCGCGGCGGCTGAAGCATCCCGGGGGACGTTAGGAATATCCGGATCATCAAAATCCCAGTAAGGAACCTTATCTTCCGGCATATTAGGATGATGGAGAAGAAATCCTGCAATTTGTCTTGCCTGTTCGAGATAAACCGGGTTATGGGTTTCCCGGAACATCATGGTGTACCCATATAATCCCCAGGCTTGTCCTCTTGCCCATGCTGATTCATCGGCATATCCCTGATGGGTTTGTTTGGCATGGGGGAGTCCGCTGATGGTATCATAAGAAATGACATGATAACAACTGTAATCCGGCCTATAGTGGTGCTCGAGGGTCTTAAGAGCATGTGTATGGGCGATCTGTTCATAGGTTTCATCTCCTGTTATACGGGAAGTCCAGGTGAGCAGTTCCAGATTCATCATATTATCAATAATTACTGCGTATTGCCACACCTCTTTATTCCAATCCCAGGAGCGGATCGCGCCGATTGCCGGATCATAACGGGTGATGAGGGAATTAGCTCCTGTAGTCAGTACTTCCACATAATCGGGATTCTGAGTGATCCGGTATCCATTCCCATAACTGCAATACAGCATAAATCCGATATCATGCGTGTTAGTCAGATGTTTAACGTTCTCTACCCGGCCGGTGTATAATTCAGCGTATTTTTTTAATTCTGTCGTGGGATGATTCTCATATAAATACCACAGTTGTCCGGGAAAAAATCCGGAACACCACCATTCATAATCACTGGTAGATAAGGACCCGTCAGGATGGGTACTTCTGGGTAGTTCACCTTCCCGGTTCTCCAGCTCTTTTGCCATCAGGAGTGCCTGTTCTGTTGCTCGTTGAAATCCCCGGTCAATGACAATCGAAAGAGATTCCTGTTCCGGAGTAGGAGAGCACTGGGTAAATAGAAAAAGAATGCCCAGTGAATATAAAAGCAGGTTTCTATTCATCAGGTATTAAATTTAAGTGTTTACACAAACATACGGATTTTTTCCTTTCCCGTGGAGAGTTACCGGAAGAAAGTAATGAAGTTAGATTTTGGTGTATAAAAAAGGATTAACCCACAACTAATCCTATCAAATGAAGGTGTTAGTTGTGGGCGATGCTTTATATAACAGGATTATACGTTGAAACGGAAATGCATAATATCTCCATCCTGTACAACATATTCTTTTCCTTCTACACTCATCTTACCGGCTTCTTTTACAGCCGCTTCTGAGCCATAAGTAATGAAGTCTTCGTATTTGATCACTTCTGCACGGATAAAGCCTTTTTCAAAGTCTGTGTGGATCACACCGGCACATTGAGGAGCTTTGCTACCTTTCAAATATGTCCATGCACGTACCTCTTGTACACCAGCTGTCAGATAAGTTTCCAGGTTCAACAGTTTATAAGCTGCTTTAATGAGACGGCTTACTCCCGATTCTTCCAGTCCTATTTCACTTAAGAACATTTGACGTTCTTCATAGGTCTCAAATTCCGCGATCTCACTTTCAATTTTAGCAGCAACAACCAGGATCTCCGCGTCTTCATCTTTCACCGCTTCTTTTACTGCTTCCACATATTTGTTCCCGTTCACCGCACTTGCTTCGTCTACATTGCAAACGTACATCACCGGTTTACTGGTCAGTAAGAATAGCTCATGCGCCACTTTCTGTTCATCTTTTGTGTCAAAACTTACTGTACGGGCATTTTTCCCCTGTAACAAGGCTTCTCTGAATCTGGATAACACATCATAAGCCAGCTTCGCTTGTTTGTCACCTCCGGTTTGTGCCTGTTTCTGAACTTTGGCAATACGGCTTTCAATGGTCTCCAGATCTTTTAACTGCAACTCTGTATCTATGATCTCTTTGTCACGCACCGGATCTACCTGCCCATCTACATGTACGATGTTTTCATCATCAAAACAACGCAACACATGCAGAATGGCATCTGTTTCCCGGATATTAGCTAAGAATTTATTTCCTAATCCTTCTCCTTTGCTCGCCCCTTTTACTAAACCCGCGATATCTACTATCTCCACGGTTGTGGGAACGATTCGTTGTGGATTGATGAGTTCTGCCAGTTTATTCAGCCGTTCGTCCGGAACAGTAATAACTCCCACGTTGGGTTCAATCGTACAAAAAGGAAAATTTGCTGATTGCGCTTTCGCATTGGATAAGCAATTGAAAAGAGTAGATTTTCCCACATTTGGAAGACCTACGATACCGCATTGTAATGCCATTCTATCTTGAAAATTTTATTTGTTATCAGTTGTTTGTTATTCTCCAGTGTTTAAATTCCTTGGATCACTGGATTTTGAGAATGCAAAGATAGTTATTCTTTTAATAGGAACAGATAGAAAAGAATGTTCAAAAACTAATCTGATTTTAAAATAGATAAAACTTATATCCGTTAATTTCGGCCAACTATTATCTTTCTACCGGCTATTTCTTATTAAACTATTGTTTTAACTCTCTCTTTCTAACAGTTATTTTACATTTTACCATTCACCCTTCACCTGTTTAAAATAGAGTTCTTATAATCAATAATTTAACTCTTCAAAAATGGTGAATAGACGATTTTTCTCTCTATTCACCATTCACCGTCTATTCACCTTGTCTTGTCCTGAATAGGATTGACTGTTATTAGTATAAATCCTGTATATGGTTCTCAAAATTGATATTGTTTTATGTAAATAAAGACCAAGACAGATTATTGGGATTTACTCTCTATTCGCTGAGAAACTATAAGCCATGATAGAAAGAACTATCCTTTTTATGCCGACCTGGTAGGTTATGATACAGGACTCATAAGCTTGTGATACAGGATTCATAACCTTATGATGCCTGACTCTTAACCTTATGAGTCCTGTATCATAACCTACCTGAATAGTATAACCAGCCTACTATCTGGTAGGAAACAGAACAGTTTCTGTGCAAACGCAGCATAGTGCATAAGCTTCCAGTCAAACCTGGAGTCTATATATAGAATCTATGAAGATTCTTAATGGGCTTCCAGCCAGTTTTTCCCTACACCATATTCAGCAATTAAAGGAACCCGTAGCTTAATAGCATTTTCCATCTCTTCTACGACGATCTGTTGAACGGTTTCCAATTCTTCTTTGTGTACATTGAAATTTAATTCATCATGTACTTGAAGGATCATTTTACTTTTTAATTGTTCCGCTTCAAAACGTTGGAAAATACGGATCATAGCTACCTTAATAATATCTGCTGCTGTTCCCTGGAGAGGAGCGTTGATCGCATTTCGTTCTGCGTATCCTCTTACTACTGCATTGTTAGAATTAATATCCGGTAAGTAGCGTTTCCGCTTAAATAGTGTTTCTACATATCCTTTTTGTTTAGCACCTTCAATACTTTTATCCATATATTCCTTTACGCCCGGATAGGTTTTAAAATATCCGTCGATTAGTTCTTTGGATTCACTCCGTGGAATATTCAATCGTTCTGCCAGACCAAACACAGATATGCCGTAAATGATACCGAAGTTAGCGGTTTTGGCTTTCCGGCGCATATCGGAAGTTACCTCATGGATGTCTATCCCGTAGATCTTAGCAGCTGTTGCAGCATGAATATCTTCCCCACTCAGGAAAGCATCTAACATATTTTTATCCCCACTTAGATCAGCCATCAGGCGTAATTCAATCTGGGAATAGTCTGCGGAGAAGAATAAGCAATCTTCATTATCAGGAATAAATGCCCGGCGTATTTCACGTCCTAACTCATTCCGGATAGGAATGTTTTGTAGGTTGGGATTAGTCGAACTTAAGCGACCGGTTGCTGTGACAGTCTGGTTGAAAGAGGTATGGATCTTTCCGGTGACCGGGCTGATCAACTGAGGTAGGGCATCTATATAAGTACTTAACAATTTCTTAAGTCCCCGGTATTCCAGTAATTTACTAATGATCGGATGCCGGGAACGAAGTTTCTCCAGAATATCTTCACTGGTACTGTAACCTCCTGTTTTTGTTTTTTTTGCTTTATCATCTATTTTTAGCCGGTCGAATAATACTTCACCCGCCTGTTTAGTAGAATTAATATTAAATTCCATGCCCGCCAATTCATAGATTTCACCTTCTAATTTTCTTAATGCGTGCGTTAATTCTTCAGAGGATTGTTTCAGCGCTACCGTGTCTAATGTGACTCCTGTCTCTTCCATTTCCGCTAATACATATACTAATGGCATCTCCATATCATAGAAGAGAGGTTCCAGACCCTGCTTTTTCAATTCCGGCTCAAAAATGTTTTTTAGTTTCAGTGTGATGTCTGCATCTTCCGCAGCATACTCTGCAATTTTTGAAAGAGGAACATCCCGCATGGTCAACTGATTTTTTCCTTTGGGTCCTATCAGTTCTGTAATGGAAATGGTTTTATATCCTAAATAGGTTTCTGCCAGGTAATCCATGCCATGGCGTAATTCAGGATTTAACAGATAGTGAGCGATCATCGTATCGAAAAGCGGACCAGCTACCCGTATTCCATATTTTCTGAGTACCAGGATATCGAATTTTATATTTTGTCCGATTTTGAGTGACCGGACATTTTCGAGGGCAGGAGAGAAGTGACTGAGGATTTGCATTACTTCTTCCCGGTTTTCCGGAACCGGCACGTACCAGGCTTCGTTTTCCTTAATTGAGAATGACAATCCGACTAAACCGGCTCTTAAAGGATCCACTCCGTCTGTTTCAGTGTCAAATGCGAAAAAATCCTGATCCATTAAAAGAGAGCCTAATTCTTTCATTTTTTCCTCATTATCAGCAATATAATAAGAATGAGGAGTGGAGTTTAAGTCTGTGAGAGTCGAATTTTTAAAAATTTCCGGCTCCCCGGTCTCAAATTCTGCAAAGAGGACGCCTTGTTGGAGACCTTTAGCAGCAGGTGCTTTCCCTTCTCCTGATAATTTATTGATAAATGTCCGGAATTCTAATTCCGTTTAAATTTCTTTTAATTTTTCTTTATCCGGTTTTTCCCGTACACAGCAGGATCCGTCAAAAGTAATCGGAACATCTGTTTTGATAGTGGCCAGAAATTTGGAAAAACGGATCTGCTCCGCATTTTCTGTGACTTTTTTCTGAATGGCTCCTTTGAGCTGATCGGCATGCTCGAGTAAGTTCTCAATACTGCCAAATTCAGTCAGTAACTTAACAGCTGTTTTTTCTCCGACTCCCGGACATCCCGGAATATTATCGGAAGCATCTCCCATCAATCCTAACAGGTCAACTACCTGCTCTACGGAAGACAGTCCGAATTTTGTCAGCACCTCTTTCACGCCCATGACTTCATAATCTCCTCCGAATTTAGGACGGTAGATAAAAATATGGTCGGATACTAATTGTCCGTAATCTTTATCCGGGGTCATCATATATACATCATATCCCTCTTTTTCAGCCTGTTTGGAAATCGTTCCGATTACATCATCGGCTTCATAGAAAGGAACTTCGAGGATGGGTGTATGGTACGCTTTGATAATTTCTTTGATATAGGGAACTGCCTGGCGGATTGCTTCCGGAGTCTCTTCCCGCTGGGCTTTGTATTGCTCAAAGGCCTCATGGCGGAAAGTGGGACCTGCCGGATCAAAACCTACTGCGATATGAGTGGGATTTTCCCGTCTCAATACATCTTCTAAGCTATTTACAAAACCAAATATAGCAGATGTATTCATCCCTTTGGAATTAATACGGGGATTTTTAATGAACGCATAAAATGATCTATAGATCAATGCGTAGGCGTCTATAAGGAATAATTTCATTTCTATTTTACTTGTTTTATTAAGACATTTAACTGTAAATGTACGAAAAAAGTGCTGTACTCAATACTTTTTCTTACTTTTGCGAATCGTAGGTTAAGTTTATGGATGAAAGAGCGAAAATAGAAGAGCCGATAGCCAAAGAGTTAAGCTGTTTTAATAAAGAGTTTGCCAATTCACTGCAAAGTGAAACATTCCGACTACAACAAGCTATTGACCAGATTTTGAGTTATACAGGGAAGCATGTGCGTCCTATGTTAGTACTTCTTACGGCTAAAGCGCTGGGGAAGGTGACAGAGGATACGATCAATTCTGCTGTTTTACTTGAACTGTTGCATACGGCTTCGCTGATCCATGATGATGTGATTGATGATACCAAACAGCGTAGGGGAGTTCCCTCGCTGAATGCTATTTTTGATAACCGGGTTTCTGTTTTGGTAGGAGATTATATTCTTGCTACCGCGTTGATCCGTTCTATTCAAACAGGTGACCTTCGTATTGTAAGCATTGTCTCCAATCTGGGAAGGGATCTTTCCGAAGGAGAAATCAAACAACTGGAAACCGCTGAGGAAAGTGTTTTAGATGAAGAGTGCTATTTTCAGGTAATCAGAAAAAAAACAGCGACCCTCTTATCTGCCTGTACGGAAATCGGGGCTATTTCCGCGGGTGCCTCGGATGAAATGATAGAAAAATGTCGCCGGTTCGGAGAATATCTGGGATATAGTTTCCAGATCAAAGATGATATTTTTGACTATTTTGAAGCTGGGAATTTAGGAAAACCGACCGGAAATGATATCCGGGAAGGAAAAATTACTCTCCCTTTATTGTATGCATTATCCCAAGAAACCGACCGGAAAACTTATTATCTCGATATTATAAAAAATAAAGATTTCACGGATGAACATATTGCCGAACTGATCTCTTTAGCAAAAGAAAAGGGTGGGATTGCTTATGCGGAAAGGCGTATGGAAGAGTTTCGGGATAAAGCAGTCTGTGTACTGGAAGAACTTCCGGTTTCTGATTCCCGTGACAGTTTGATCTCTTTGGCAAATTATATTGTAAACAGGTCTAAATAATTGAAAGTTAAAGATCCTCATAAAACATACTTTATGAGGATCTTTTTTTTATTATATGGATTGCTCAATCCGGCTTTGTAGATCTGTAACGAGTGCACTTGCACCAATCCGGAAAAGATCTTTCGTGAGCCATTCTTCTCCCAACACTTCTTTTACAATGGTGTAGTAGATGACAGCATCCTCTGCTTTTCTGATTCCTCCGGAAGCTTTGATCCCAATTTTATTTCCTGTCAGCGTGAAATAGTTTTTTATAACCTGACACATAATATAGAATGCTTCCGGTGTGGCACCCGGGAATTCTTTTCCGGTAGAAGTTTTAATGAAATCAGCTCCGGAATAAATGGACAGAATAGATGCTTTACGAATATTTTCTTCCGTTTTCAACGCGCCTGTCTCCAGGATTACTTTTAATTTAGCATCCTTGCAACTGGCTTTTATCTCCTGTAATTCCCCTGTCAGCTCCTGATAGTTCCCTTCTAAGAAGTATCCTAAATTCAATACGACATCTATCTCTTCAGCCCCATCCATAACTGCTAAACTGGTTTCTGCGATTTTAACCTCGGTAAAAGTTTGTGAAGAGGGAAAAGAAGCGGATACGACAGCAATTTTTACATCCTGCGCTGTTAATGCCTGCTTAACTGTGTCAGCAAATAGGGGATAAGTACAGATTGCCGCTACATTGGGAATATCTGCTGATCCTTCATAATCATTCACCGTATTTACCAGGTTCCATATACTTTCTTTGGTGTCGGTACTGGTCAGAGAAGTTAGATCAATACATCCATGTATTAGCTTCAGAACTTCTGTATTTTGATTGTTTTTTGCTTCATTTTCTATTAGTTTTTTTACCTTTTTAGTAATTTCCAGGTCTGTTCCTACCGGGGCGAATTTGCTAAAAGCTTCCTGATACTTGTCCATCTTAGATTATAATTTTTGATTGTTGATATGTCTTTCTTTATCCCGTGCTGTTTTCTTTTCTATATTCTTTTGAAATGCGGAGGTCAGGTCTGTTCCGGTTTGATTTGCTAGACATAACAGTACCCATAATACATCCGCCATTTCATCGCCCAAATCACCCTTTTTATCACTCTCTTTAAATGATTGTTCTCCATATGTACGAGCTATGATTCGTGCCAGTTCTCCTACTTCCTCTGTCAGGATAGCCAAGTTGGTGAGTTCGTTGAAGTAGCGCACACCATACGTTTGGATCCAGTTATCTACTGTTTCCTGGGCCTGTTTGATCGTTAATTCTTCCATGCTATTCTTTGTTTTGTGAATCGATTACAATAGTGACCGGTCCATCATTTAATAATTCGATCTTCATATCTGCCCCAAATGTCCCGGTAGCTACCTTTTTCCCTATCTGTATTTCCATCTCTCTACAGAATGTCTCATACATAGAAATTGCAATTTCCGGCCTGGAGGCTTTCATGTAGGAGGGACGATTTCCTTTTTTAGTGGAGGCTTGTAAAGTAAACTGGCTTACTATCATTACTTCTCCTTTTTCCTCTATCACCGACCGGTTCATCACTCCGTTTTCATCATCAAAGATCCGTAGATTAGCGATCTTTTTGGTTAGCCATTCAATATCTTCCTGTGTGTCTCTGTTTTCTATTCCAAGAAGTATGACTAATCCTTTATCTATTTTCGAGGTCACTTTCCCTTCTATAGTGACACTTGCATACTGTACCCGCTGAATAACTGTTCTCATCTTATTTTTTTAGTCCGTTAATGATCAGATTTGCTTTTGATTCTCCGATTAATTCTTTGATTTCTTCAAAAGAGGCCTGTTTAATGCGTTTAACACTTTTGAAGTGACATAAAAGTAAGACTTTTGTTTTTTCACCAATCCCTTTGATGGTATCTAATTCAGATACGGTCTGTTTCTTACTTCTCATATGTCTATGAAAAGTGATCCCGAAACGGTGAGCCTCATCCCTTAATTGCTGGATTATTTTCAGGGTTTCCGAATTCTTATCTAATATGAGAGGAATCGGATCTCCGGGATAAAAGATTTCTTCTAACCGTTTGGCTAAACCAATAATGGTGATCCTGTCTAATAATCCTAAATCCCTCAATACTTCTGTAGCCGCATTTAATTGCCCTTTACCGCCATCAATTACGATTAATTGGGGTAAGGGAGCATCTTCTGCGATTAATCGCGTATATCGTCTGGTAACAACTTCTATCATGGACGCGAAGTCATCGGGTCCTACGACTGTTTTAATATGGAAATGCCGGTAATCTTTTTTGGATGGTTTCCCTTTTTTAAATACGACACAGGCCGCTACCGGATTCGTTCCCTGAATATTGGAATTATCAAAACATTCTATATGCATGGGAAGATCTTTTAGATGAAGATCTTTTTGCATGGTTGTCATGATCCGGGTCGTTCGTTGTTCCGGATTTAATTTTTCTGCCTGTTTGAGTTTATCTACTTTATATTGTTTCACATTTTGTTCGGATAAATCGAGTAATTTCTTTTTATCACCCTTTTGAGGGATGGTGAATATGATATTATCCGATAGCTGTGTATCCGGTAAAAAGGGGACAATAATTTCTTTAGCATTACTTTTAAACCGTGCCCGCATCTCAACAATTCCTAAACCCAGTAATTCTTCTTTCGGTTCATCGAGTCGTTTTTTATATTCAAATGTATATACCTGTACGATGGAACCGTTCCCTATATGCATGAAATTGATGTAAGCTGACTTCTCATTTTCTGCAAAAGAAAAAACATCCAGATTCGTCAGGGTTGGAGTTACAACGGTAGACTTTGCTCTGTAATTTTCGATAACTTCATACTTTTCTTTTACTATTTGCGCCTCTTCAAAACGTAATTCTTCAGATAATGTTTGCATCTGGTTAAATAAAGTACGGCTAATCTGGGAAATATTTCCTTTTAATATTTCCTTTACATGCATAATGCCTGCGTTATAATCTTCTAAGGTCTGCAATCCCTCGCAAGGTCCTTTGCAGCGTTTGATGTGATATTGAAGGCAAACTTTATATTTTCCTTTGGCAATAGTTTCCGGAGTAAGCGGATAATTACAGGTACGCAAGGGATAAAGTTCTTTAATCATTTGCAGCATGATTTTCGCTGTATAGATAGAAGAGTAGGGACCATAATATTGTGAACCATCCCTGATAATATTCCTGGTTTGAAATACCCGGGGAAAATATTCGTTTTTTACCACAATGGAAGGATAGGTTTTATCATCCTTCAACATTACATTGTATCGTGGTTTATATTGTTTGATTAAACTATTTTCCAGATGCAATGCATCTTCTTCCGTATCGACAATGATATATTTAATATCCCGGATCTGTTTTACCAATACCCGGGTCTTTGGATACTCATGAAATTTATTGAAATAAGAAGATACCCTTTTCTTTAGGTTCTTTGCTTTCCCTACATATATAATCGTCCCTTTTTCATCAAAATATTGATAACAACCCGGTTTTTCCGGAATAATAGATAAGATTCCCTGAAGGTGTTTTTTTGCATCTTCCGTATCAATCCCTGGTTTTATTTGATCTTCTTCCTTCATAAAAAGAAACTTTTTTAATGTTTCACGTGGAACAATTTGCCTTTTATCTTCCCAGGAGAACTAATAAAATATTAATGTCACTGGGTGATATCCCCGGTATCCGGCTTGCTTGTGCAATCGTTTCCGGATCAATTTTCATTAATTTTTGCCGGGCTTCGGTCGATAAAGACTGGATGGAATTATAATCAAATTTACCTTTGATACGAATATTTTCCAATCGACTGATCTTTTCTGCGATGATCTGTTCCCGCTTAATATAACCACTGTATTTGATAAGGATCTCTGCCGCTTCTATTATTTCTTCCCGCCGGCTTTCAGGGATCGTTTCCAAATGTGTTTTAAAAGCAGGAACCAGCTCCGCGAGATTTTGAATAGAAAGTTGAGGCCGTAGGATCAAATCAATTAATTTGCATCCGTGGGAGAGGGGATCTGTCCCCAGTTTTTCCAGCCCACTATTGATATATTGAGATTTGATAGAGTATTTCTCTGCAAATTCAATAATGGAATCACGAGCCTCTTTTTTCTGATTCAACAGATCATAACGAGTCTGTTTGGCTAATCCTATCTTATAGGCTTTTTCTGTAAGCCGCATATCTGCATCGTCCTGACGAAGCAGAATACGATATTCTGCACGGGAGGTGAACATACGGTAAGGTTCATCTACTCCTTTCGTTACCAAATCGTCAATCAAAACCCCAATATATGCTTCATTTCTACCCAAAATAAAAGGCTCTCCTCCATGGGTATTGATATGAGCATTTATACCGGCGATCAATCCTTGTCCGGCTGCTTCTTCGTATCCGGTAGTTCCATTAATCTGTCCTGCAAAAAACAGATTACGGATCTGTTTTGTTTCTAACGTATGGGTAAGTTGTGTCGGGTCAAAGAAATCATATTCGATCGCATAGCCAGGGCGATAGATCTGAATATCACGGAAAGCCGGAATGGCCTGTAAAGCCCTTAGTTGAATCTCCAAAGGCAAAGAGGAAGAAAATCCGTTCAGGTAATATTCCTGTGTATTTTCACCTTCCGGCTCCAGAAATAACTGATGTTGGGTTTTGTCTGCGAAGGTTACTATTTTTGTTTCGATACTTGGGCAATAGCGGGGTCCGATACTTTGAATCTGTCCGTTGTAAAGCGGTGAATCCGGTAATCCTTCCCGTAAAATTTCATGACACTCTTCATTCGTATAAAGTGACCAGCAACTGAGTTGCTTCAATTTGCGGGGTTGGAAGTCAAGATAAGAAAATTTATGGAAATCATTTTCCCCGGGCTGTTCCACCATTTCATCAAAGTAAACACTCCTTCCGTCAATCCGGACAGGTGTACCTGTTTTCATCCGGTCTGCTTTGATTCCTCTGCTTACTAATTGTTCTGTTATTCCGGTAGTAGCCGGCTCGGCTATCCGGCCTCCGCGAATCTGTGTTCGACCAATATGCATCAAACCGTTCAAAAAGGTTCCGTTTGTGAGGATCACTGAATGAGCTTTGAATTCCACATGCATGCCCGTTTTGACGCCACACACCATATCGTTCTCAATGATCAGTTCATTGACTGTATCCTGCCAGATATATAAATTAGGTAAGTTCTCTAAAATATTTTTCCAGGAATCAATAAACCGGGCACGGTCACTCTGTGCACGGGGGCTCCACATGGCAGGACCTTTGCTCTTGTTTAACATACGGAACTGGATCGCTGTTTGATCGGTAACGATACCCATAAATCCGCCCAATGCATCAATCTCACGAACGATCTGCCCTTTTGCAATTCCGCCTACGGCAGGATTGCAACTCATTTGGGCAATTTTGTTCATGTCCATCGTGATAAGAAGGGTCTTTGAACCTAAATTAGCGGCGGCAGCAGCGGCTTCACAGCCTGCATGCCCGGCACCCACCACAATAGCGTCGTAGCTAAATGTCATTTTATCTTCATTATTTCTTTATGCAAAGATATTGATAAATAACTAAAACGTTTATTAAATGGTAAATGACAATAAATAAATATCCTGAAAATGAAAAACAGACAGGTTAGGAAAGCCGGACATAAAATAAAATCTGTGATTTCTACAGGCGGAGAGCCAAAGCTTTATTCTCATGTTCTTCCATGATCTCTCGTTCGCCTGGTCCTTTATCATCAATTCCGCATAAGTGTAATATTCCATGAATAATAGTCCGGAGGAGTTCTTCCTCATAGTTGGTATGGAATTTTTCGGCATTGGTTTTAACAGTGTCCAGACTGATGAAAAGATCACCGGAAATTTTATCTCCTTCGGAATAATCAAAGGTGATAATATCCGTATAATAATCATGTTGCAGATACTGGCGGTTCACCTCTAATATTTTTTCATCCGAACAGAAGATGTAACTAATATCACCTGTCTTTTTTCCATAGGTAGCGGCTACCTGTTTGATCCAGTTAGATACTTCTCTTTTTTTCAGAACCGGCGGTTTGATGTCTTCTGTGTAATAAGATATTGCCATAAATTTTATATATCAGCTAAAGAATAAATAAGCCATTGCAATAGCGGTGAGTGCACCTGCTAAATCTGCAAGTAAAGAATATTGAATGGTATAGCGTGTATTCCGTATTCCTACGCTACCATAATAGAGAGCTACTACATAAAAAGTAGTATCTGTTGATCCCTGTGCGATGGAAGCCAGTCTTCCTACAAAAGAGTCTGCCCCATAGGTATTCATGGCATCAATCATCATGCCTCGCGCACCACTTCCACTCAATGGTTTCATCAGCATGGTAGGTAATGCTTCTATAAACTGGGTATCCATACCTACAGAACTCACTCCAAACCGTACGCTTTCAATGACGAAATCCATTGCTCCGGAAGCCCGGAAAACACCAATCCCTACTAAGACTGCAATGAGGTAGGGGATAATGGTGACAGCCGTCTTAAATCCTTCCTTTGCGCCTTCAATAAATGTATCATACACATTGAGTTTTTTACGCAGGCCACAAACAATAAAACCACATATGATCGTAAAAAGAAGACTGTTCGCAAATACGGTTGAGTATAAAGAAACCTGTGATTGGTCCAGTGAAGTGAAAAGCCAGACTAATCCACCGATCAGTAAGATCAGGCTACTAAAAAAAATGAACAGGTTCTTCTGGAATATATTGATTTTTTGTTTGAAACAGATCAGAAGAGTAACGAACAAAGTAGAGGCAAAGGTTGCCAGCATGATCGGGAGGAAAACATCAGAAGGATTTCCCGCTCCCATTTGCGCCCGGTACATCATTACGGAGATGGGTATCAATGTCAGACCGGATGCGTTGATACATAGGAACATAATCATAGGGTTGCTCGCCATCTCTTTCTCTTTGTTCAATTCCTGGAGTTGTTGCATCGCTTTCAATCCCATAGGAGTTGCCGCATTGTCTAATCCTAATAAATTGGCTGACAGGTTCATAAAGATAGATCCGGTGACTGGATGATTTTTGGGGATTTCCGGAAATAGCCTACTGAATACAGGAGCAGATAGTCGGGAAAATGCCTGAATCACTCCACCTTTTTCTCCTATTTTCATAATTCCCAGCCATAGTGACAGCACACCTGTCAATCCTAAAGAGATCTCAAATCCTGTTTTGGCAGTCTCAAAGGTGGCATTGATTATATCTGTAAATACTTCCGTATCCCCGATAAAAATAAGTTTAGCGAACGCAACCACAAAAGCGATCAGGAAAAAAGCGATCCAGATATAATTTAAAACCATGCGGATTGAAAATTTACTATATGTGATGGACAAAGATAAAGATTCTTCTTTGTATTAAGAAGCTGTTTCCTTAAATTTGATGCCGTTATGAATGATCTATAATTCCTGTTAGCATGAAGATTTTATTTACATATGATATGTTCCGGGAAGGTTTTGCCTCCTTGGAAGAACGGTATGAAGTGACTTTTCCGGAGGGCCGGGATTTTACTTATGAAGAAGTTATGAGTAGGATTGCAGAGTATGATGTACTCTGTTCCATGTTTGATTTTCCAGTCAATAAAGAGTTAATAGACCAGGCACCCAACCTGAAATTGATCGCTAATTATGCGGTAGGGTATAATAACATCGATGTAAACTATGCTGTTGAAAAAGGAATTGCTGTAGCTAACACTCCGGACCCTGTTACTGCTCCAACTGCTAACTTAGCTTTGGGACTGATGCTGGATGTGGCCCGGCGTATCACCGAATGTGACCGGAAACTCCGTGCGTTAGGAAAAAATATGAAGATAGGAATTATGGAAAATCTGGGTGTTCATATAACTGGTCAGACATTAGGAATCATTGGGATGGGACGGATTGGAAAAGCTCTCTGTAAGCGTGCCTGTGCTTGTGGGATGGAGGTGATTTATTATAACCGGAGACAACTCAGCCTGGAGGAAGAAACGAAATTGAATGTTACCTATGTGACTAAAGAAGAGTTATTGGTACGGGCCGATTTTATTTCTCTGAATGCTCCGTATACGCCTGAAACATTCCACATCATAGGAGAAGAAGAACTGAAACTCATGAAGCCTACTGCTATTCTGATCAATACTGCCCGTGGGCCGTTGGTAGATGAACATGCATTGGTGAGAGCATTGACAGAAAAAAGAATCCGGGGGGCCGGGCTGGATGTTTTTGAATTTGGTGATTATCCGTTACCGGAATTACTGGCTTTAGACAATATGGTTCTGACTCCGCATATTGGAACACAAACAACCCATGCCCGGTTAGAGATGGCCCGCGCGGTTTCTAATAATGTCATCGGTTTCATCGAAGGGGATCGTCCGGTGAACAGAGTGTATAAATCATGACTGCAACGTTTCTTTTGAATGAATTGAAGTCTGTTGCTAATCCGGAAAAAGCTGCTTTTTTACAACGGTTTTTTAAAACCGGTCCGGGGGAATATGCCGAAGGGGATATTTTTCTGGGATTAGTCACTCCGTTGGTCCGGAGTATTGTAAAATCCAACAGACAGACTCCGTTATCAGAACTGAGTATTTTAATGCAGAGTGAATATCACGAAGCCCGTGCATGCGCTTTATTGATCCTTGTGGAACAATTTAAAAGAGCAAAGGAAGAGGAGCGGAGTAAGATATATGATTTCTACCTGGAACATCGTGCTGGGATTAATAACTGGGATTTGGTAGATATCACATGCCCTCATATAGTCGGAGCGTGGTTACTGGATAAGGACCGGTCGGTCTTATATGATCTGGTAAAGAGTTCTGATTTGTGGGAACAACGAATCGCGATGGTATCCACTATTACTTTCATCCGGAAAAGAGACTATGCAGATGCTTTGGCCCTGGCTACTGAACTTTTGGTTCACACCCATGATCTGATGCATAAGGCTGTCGGATGGATGCTTCGGGAAATTGGAAAGAGAGACCGGGCGGTTTTATCTGATTTTTTAAATACCTATGCAAGCCGGATGCCACGTACAGCTTTAAGATATGCTATTGAACACTATCCGGAACAGGAAAGACAATTTTATCTGAAAATTCCACGGTTAAAGAAATAAAAGAAGAATAAGCAGTAAAAAACTATTTGAAGCATAAAATGGACTATATTTTTCTATTTTGTTCTTCTTTTTGAATAGTTATTTCAGTGTTATTTTGATTTTAGTGTCTATATTTTACTGTGAAAATGATATTTTTATTCTCTAAAAATATTTTTTTGTTTTTAATTCTTGGTTTTTAAGCGTAAATTTGCATCTGTTTAACTCGTCGAGAATCGGTTTTTTATTTTTCTGTTACACATTGGTTTAAAATATGGAGATTAGAGAATCCTTTTTTGACAAATTGTAATTAATAAGAATGGCACCTTATATTTTTCATAAATCCGGATTAGTAATAAATACTAATTTTTTATCACAGGATCAATCGGGAAAATTTCTTATCGAAAAAAAAGTTACATTTGTGAAAATAATGATTTAACTATATAATTAAATCATTATATAATTATAGGTGGATATGTAATCAGTGGAGATAAAATATGAAACGTATTTTTCTGATCGGTTATATGGGAGCGGGAAAGACAACTGTCGGCAAAAATCTGGCAGAACGAATGGGGCTTTCATTTATAGATCTGGATTGTTATATAGAAAACCGATACCATAAAACGGTCAGGCAAATTTTTGATGAAAAAGGGGAGGAAGCTTTTCGTGAAATAGAACGCTCTGTTCTGCAGGAGGTTGCTCTTTTTGAAAATGTACTGGTTTCGACCGGTGGAGGTGCTCCGGTGTATTTTGATAATATGGAATTTATGAATGCAAAAGGTACGACTGTTTATTTGCAGGTTTCTGTGGAAGAATTGGCCAATCGCCTGGAGCTTTGTAAACATACACGTCCGGTACTGAAAGATCGTTGCGGGGAAGAATTAAAGGCATTCATCGCGGAAAATCTTTATAAAAGAGAACCTTTTTATAAAAAGGCTGCGATTGTTTTTAATGCGGAGAACATGTTGACGGAAACAGATGTTGAGAATATATCAAAAACACTGGAAAAGTTATTATAATATAGTATGGGGAGCACGGATCGTAAATATATACAAGGAACTGCTTATATTCCACAGGAATTATTGTCTGAATTGACTAAAGTGGGAAATCGATTAGTCATCGGAATTCCATGTGAGAGAAGTAAAGAGGAGAGAAGATTACCTTTGAGTCCTGAAGCGGTTGATATATTAACGGATACCGGACACCGGATATTGGTAGAAACCGGAGCGGGGTTAGGGATCAACTATTCTGACAATCATTTTTCGGAAGCAGGGGCCGAAATTGTACATTCACCTGCTGAAGTTTTTCAGGCAGATATCATCATAAAAATAATGCCTCCTCTGCCGGGGGAAGTGGCGTTGATGAAACCAAGAGCAACGGTTTTTTCTTTGGTTCAGTTGAATCAGTTCTTACCGGCAGCTTATGAAGGAATGCTCGCAAAAAGGATCACCGCAATTGGTTATGAACTGATGGAAGATGACCATAAATCCTTGCCGGTTATGAATGCTATTTCTGAGATTGAAGGAACAGCTTCTGTTACGGTGGCATCCAACATGCTTAGTGGTATTCAAGGCGGAAAAGGAGTTTTGTTAGGCGGTGTCCCTGGAGTTCCTCCCACGGAAGTATTGATTATTGGTGCAGGTACAGCCGGAACTGTAGCAGCGCGTGCTGCTTTGGGAATGGGAGCTCTGGTCAAAGTATTTGATCAGGACTTGAATAAACTCCGGGCGATCCAGCAGGCTTTGGGTCAAATGGTATTTACCTCTAATTTTCATCCCCGTGTTTTGCACAATGCTTTTGTGAGTGCAGATGTGGTGATCGGTGCGATGGAGAATCTGAACCCTCATAAAAGATATCTGATCGCTGAAGATTTGGTCCGGAGTATGAAGAAAGGGGCGCTGATCATTGATCTGCAGATCAATCAGGGAGGTTGTTTTGAGACAACCTGCTGTTTATCCTCTGCAGATCCGGAAATATTTGAACAGTTTGGCATACTTCATTATTGTAAGCCTAATATCAGTAATTATGTTGCCCGGACAGCTTCTATGGCGTTAAGTAATATTTTCGTGAGTATGTTGAAAATGTTAGGGGATGCAGGATCGATTCAGGCAATGATACAAGTGGAAGATGGCTTCCGTGCCGGAGTATATATGTATGGCGGTAAACCGGTAAATAATTATGTTTCCAGCCATTTTAATATGTTATCCAATAATCTGGATATTTATCTGTCAGCATTTTGACAGAGGGTTGATTTGAGGAAGTAAAGTATATTCCTTACTTTTGAGAGTCATTGAATGTAAAACAGTAGTTAAATAGAATACTTATATTATTCTTAACTCTTTTAACTGCTAATTAGAAGAATAACAAAGATCAAAGCTTATATAATATTATGGCAGAACAAACAAAAATTACTACTTTGGAAAAGGTTGTGATCCGTTTCTCGGGAGATTCCGGAGACGGTATGCAATTAACCGGAACAATTTTTTCCAACTTGTCGGCTCTTTTCGGAAATGAGATCTCTACATTCCCTGATTTCCCGGCAGAAATTCGTGCGCCACAAGGCTCATTAAGTGGTGTGTCAGGATTCCAGGTACATTTAGGATCCCGTAAAGTATTTACTCCGGGTGATAAAGCTGATGTGCTGGTGGCAATGAACCCAGCCGCGCTGAAAGTAAACAAAAACAATCTGAAACCGAATGCTATTGTTATTATTGATACCGATTCATTTCAGCAGAGTGACCTGGATAAAGCCCAGTTCACTACGGACAATCCATTTGGAGAATTGGGACTGACCAACGTACAGGTGGTCGCCGCCCCTATCTCCACCATGGTAAAAGATGGATTGAAAGATTTCGGCCTGGATAACAAATCTGCTTTGCGATGTAAAAATATGTTTGCCTTAGGATTGGTGTGCTGGTTGTTTGACCGTCCACTGGAAGAGGCTATGAACATGTTGCAGAATAAATTCTCCAGGAAACCGACAATCGCGAAAGCGAATATCAAAGCATTGACAGACGGCTATAACTACGGTTCAAATATTCACGCCACTGTTTCGACCTACCGTATCGAAGGACAGAAAGCAGCTCCGGGATTCTATACAGATGTGAATGGTAATAAAGCGACCGCTTACGGATTAATCGCTGCGGCTGAAAAGGCCGGACTTAAATTATTCCTCGGAAGTTATCCGATCACACCTGCTACAGATATTCTCCAGGAACTGGCCGCCCGTAAGGAATTAGGGGTAAAAGCGGTTCAGGCAGAAGATGAGATCGCAGGTATCTGTACTGCGATTGGAGCCAGTTTTGCCGGGGATCTGGCAGCTACTTCAACTTCCGGACCGGGTCTTGCTTTGAAGAGTGAAGCCATTGGGCTGGCTGTGATAGCCGAACTTCCTTTGGTGATCATTGATGTACAAAGAGGAGGGCCTTCTACTGGTTTACCTACCAAAAGTGAACAAACGGACTTATTACAGGCACTGTATGGACGTAACGGAGAAAGCCCGGTAGTAGTGCTGGCTGCTTCTACTCCGACAGACTGTTTTGACGCTGCTTTCTGGGCCAGTAAGCTGGCTGTTGAACATATGACGCCGGTTATTCTTTTGACTGATTCTTTTATTGCCAATGGATCCTCTGCATGGAAATTGCCGGACTTATCTACTTATCCGGAGATTGTTCCTAATTACGTGGACAAATATAAAGGAGAAGCACCATGGAAACCTTACCGCAGGGATCATGAAACGTTAGTTCGTTACTGGGCTGTGCCGGGTATGGAGCATTTTGCACACCGGATTGGTGGCCTGGAAAAAGACTATGATACCAGTGCCATCTCTACGGAACCGATCAACCATCAGAAGATGGTGGAAACCCGGCAGGCAAAGATCGATAAGATCGCTGATTTCATTCCTGAACTGGAAGTGATAGGAGATCAGGATGCGGATCTGTTAATCGTGGGGTGGGGTGGTACCTATGGCCACCTGTATGAAGCGATGGAAGGAATGCATGAAAATGGTAAAAAGGTGGCTTTTGCTCATTTCCGGTTTATCAGTCCGCTGCCTAAGAATACAGCAGAAGTGCTGGGACGTTTCAAAAAAGTTGTGGTAGCAGAGCAAAACCAGGGTCAGTTTGCAAACTACCTGCGGAGTAAGATCTCCGGATTTAATCCTTATAAGTTCAACCGTGTAAAAGGTCAACCTTTCGTCGTAGCGAGATTAGTTGAGGAATTTACCAAAATACTGGAGGCATAAAAGATGGCAACAGATATAAAATACCAACCGAAAGATTATAAAAGTGATCAGTATGTACGCTGGTGTCCGGGATGTGGGGACCATGCTGTATTGAACTGTCTGCATAAGGCGATGGCTGAAGTAGGGGTGGAACCTCATAATATGGCTGTTATTTCAGGTATCGGCTGTTCCTCCCGTCTGCCTTATTATATGAATACATACGGCTTCCATACGATCCACGGACGTGGGGCAGCTATTGTAACCGGTGTGAAGACGGCAAGACCGGACCTGAGTGTCTGGTTAATGACCGGAGACGGTGACTGTCTGGCTATTGGTGGTAACCACTTTATTCATGCGGTAAGACGGAATATAGACCTGAACATTGTTTTGTTCAATAATAAGATCTATGGTTTGACAAAAGGCCAGTATTCTCCAACCTCGGATCGTGGAGTAATCACAAAAAGTTCTCCTTATGGAACTGTAGAGGAGCCTTTTATTCCGGCAGAGTTGACGATGGGTGCACGGGGAAATTTCTTTGCCCGCCTAATCGATGTGGATTTAAAGAATACGACTGCTGTATTAGCGGAAGCTGCCAGACATAAAGGGACGTCTGTGGTAGAAGTGCTGGTAAACTGCGTGATCTTTAATGATGGTATTCATAAACAAATTGTAGATAAAGAACACCGGGCAGATCGGACTATTTTCCTGCGCCATGGAGAAAAAATGCTTTTTGGCAAAGAGAATGAGAAGGGAATTGTTCTGGACGGTCTCAAACTGAAAGCGGTTACGATTGGTGAAGATGGCTACACATTGGATGATATACTGGTACATGATGCGTATGAAAAAGATACCACTTTACATATGATGTTAGCGATGATGAGTGGTGATATGCCTATTGCATTAGGAATTATCCGTCAGGTGGAAGCTCCTGTGTATGATCAGGCTGTAGAAGAGCAGATTGCAGAAGTACAGGCTAAAAATCCGATCCGTACATTGAATGATTATTTAATGAGCGGAGATGTCTGGGAGGTAAAATGATCCCATTAATAAGATAGAGAAGAGCCTGTCTGAAGCGTAGTGGACAGGCTCTTTTTGTCTGAAATATTTGAATGACAGTCAAACCACATAAATGAATACCTCTATGAATAACACACAAACCTGTTTTTATTTGAAAAAACACAGTATTCTTCCGTTCTTTTCTTCTGTTTTGTGGATTACTGCTCCTTCCGCAGGACAAGCAAAAGAGACAAATCAAAAGCCCAATATTCTCGTATTTGTGGCAGATGATGCCGGCATGGATTTCGGATGCTATGGAAATCCGGTTATTAAAACCCCCCCCATATAGATAAACTGGCATCAAAGGGGCTCCGGTTTCAGCAGGCTTTTCTCACTTCTCCACAATCCAGCCCTTCGCGGACCAGTATGATGACAGGAATGTTTGCCCATACGATTGGCACGGAAGATCTTCATACTCCTATAGATGATCAGACTTTAATCATGCCCACCTTTTTTAAAGACGGGGGCTATTATACAGGTACTATGCTCAAAAAACACTGGGGAGAGAACGGGGATAAACAATTTGATTATGTGATCACAGATCTCCGGTCTCCTTATGAACTGGATTTAACAGAGGAAAAATATAAGGAATATGAGAATTTCTTTGACCAGGCCAATGGAAAACCGTTCTTTTTATGGGTGGGATTTAATGACCCACACCGGCCATGTGACAGAACTACCTGTCCGCAGAAGAATGATCCGGCTCTGATTCCCGTACCTCCCTACCTGGTGGACGGACCTGAGACAAGAAGAGATCTGGCAGACTATTATGATGAGATCACCCGGATGGATAACCATATCGGACGGATGATCGAAGGGCTGGAAAAACGAGGATTGATGGAGAACACAATCATTGTATTTTTAAGTGATAACGGCATGCCTTTTCCGCGAAGTAAAGGTTCTTTATATGACTCAGGTATTCAGACGCCCCTCATCTTTATGTGGAAAAATAAAATAAATGAAGGAGCTGTCCATGCCAATGGATTGATCAGTTCGATAGACCTGGCCGCTACTTTACTGGATTGTGCAGGGATCAGTAAACCGGATCATATGTATGGAGAAAGTTTTAAAAAGATTCTGTTCAACCCGGAGTTAAGAGGAAGAGAATACATTTTTGCCGAAAGGAACTGGCATGATACAGATGAATATATCCGATGTATCCGGACAGAAAAATATAAACTGATCTATAATGCTTATTACGAACTGCCTCATGGAACTGCAACCGATCTGAGTACCAGTCCCAGTTGGTATGAATTGAAAAAGAAGCAGCGATCAGAAGGGCTACATAAAAATCAGATGCAGATCTTTACCGCACCTCGTCCGATGGTGGAAATGTACGATTTGGAGAAAGACCCTTATGAGTTGGATAATGTAGCCGATCTGGAAGAATATGTCCGGGAAGGAGAGGAGTTAGCTAAAATACTTGTAGACTGGCAACAGGAAACCAAAGATCATCCCTGGTGGACCCGTAGACGGGGAGACAGAAGTGACCGGGTCACCGGCTTTCCTTTTCCCAACCGGCGGTCAGAAATGTGGGGGAATTAAAAAGTTCAACGTTTGAAGTTCAACGTTTATTTCCTAATGTAACCCCGATAAGGAAAATACAAAAGTATTTGTTTAATCTTGATTTATAACGTCTTATTTATTTGTTCCTGTGGCATTGCTTGTATTTATTCCCGGATCATTAGATTGCTGAAAAATTTCCTTAATAGGGGATGGATAATTAAAAAATAATACTATTTTTGTATCGTGGTTAACAAGGGGAACTACAGATTTGTATCGAGTGAGATAGTAAGTTATATATCAATCATTAAATTATTAATTTAAAAGATGGCTAAAGTAGATTTAAGCAAGTACGGAATTAGCAACGACATCGAAGTTGTTTACAACCCTACTTATGAGCAGCTGTTCCAGGCTGAAGTAGATCCAGCGAACGAAGGTTATGAAAAAGGTACGTTAACTACTACAGGTGCTGTATCTGTTAACACAGGTATTTTCACCGGACGTTCTCCTAAAGACCGTTATATCGTTAAAGATGCTACTACTGAAGATACTATTTGGTGGGATGGAACAATTAACAAACCAGTAAGCACTGACATTTGGAATGATTTGAAAGCTCTTTCACTGAAACAGTTGAACAGTGCTGAAAAATTATATGTAGTGGATACTTTCTGTGGAACTAACAAAGATACTCGTATGAAAGTACGTTTCATCGTGGAAGTTGCATGGCAGGCTCACTTCGTAACTAACATGTTCATTCGTCCTTCTTTGTTCGAATTGGAAAATTACGGAGAACCTGATTTCACAGTATTCAACTCTTCAAAAACTACAAACCCTAACTGGAAAGAACAAGGTTTGAACTCTGAAGTATTCGTTGTATTCAACCTGACAGAAAAAGAACAGATCATCGGTGGTACATGGTATGGTGGTGAAATGAAAAAAGGTATGTTCGCAATGATGAACTATTACCTGCCATTGAAAGGTATGGCTTCTATGCACTGTTCTGCTAACGTAGGCGAAAAAGGGGATGTAGCTATCTTCTTCGGTCTTTCAGGAACTGGTAAAACAACTCTTTCTGCAGACCCGAAACGTTACCTGATCGGTGATGACGAACACGGATGGGATAACAACGGTGTATTCAACTACGAAGGTGGTTGCTATGCAAAAGTTATTAACCTGAGCGAAGAAAACGAACCGGATATCTGGAGAGCTATCAAACGCGATGCTTTATTAGAAAACGTAGTGATTAAAGAAGACGGAACTCCTGATTATGCAGATGGTTCGGTAACTGAAAACACTCGTGTTTCTTATCCAATCTATCATATCAACAAGATCGTTCTTCCTTCAAAAGCAGGTCACGCAAGCAAGATCGTTTATCTTTCTGCAGATGCTTTCGGAGTATTGCCTCCGGTTTCTATCTTAGATGACGCTCAGGCACAGTATCACTTCCTTTGCGGTTATACTTCAAAATTAGCTGGTACAGAACGTGGTATCACTGAACCGGTTCCTTCATTCTCTCCTGCTTTCGGTGAAGCATTCTTAACATTACACCCAACTATGTATGCTAAGACATTAGGTGGAAAAATGAAAGAACACGGAGCGAAAGCTTATCTGGTAAACACTGGATGGAACGGAACAGGAAAACGTATTTCTTTGAAAGATACACGTGCGATCATTGATGCTATTATCGATGGTTCTATCGAAAACGCAGAAAAAGTTCACATTCCAATCCTGAACTTAACTGTACCTAAAACATTGAACAACGTTTCTGATATTTTAGACCCACGTACTACGTATGCAGATGTGGCTGAGTGGGAAACCAAAGCTAAATCTTTGGCTGCTAAATATATCAAAAACTTTGAGCGGTACTGCGATAACGACGATGCTAAAGCATTGATCGCTGCTGGTCCTCAGATCTAATCAGATTATTTTAATTTGGTATATAAAGGGGTGTTCCGGAAGGATTCACCCCTTTTCTTTTATAGGATAACCAGGTTCCCTGCACTGATATGATGTTTCAGGACTTAAAACAGAAATAAATGGAAGATCAAGATATTTATTTCTGCCTTTTTCAGTAGAAAGTCCTTTTTTACTATTTATTTTTCTTTGTTTCTGAACTTTTAAAACCTATCAATTGTTAATTTTATTGATAATTATATAGATATTTTAAATATATGATTATATTTACCAACTGTTTTCGATAAATTACGGGAAGGTTAAAATGAAAATGATAAAGAATTATATACTTATCATTATAGGGTGTATTACACTCTTTTCCTGTGGAGAGAGTGCTACTTACCGGATTCAGGGAAAAGTGACCAATCTGGAAGACCAGACGGTGTATGTCTTTTTTCAGGGTGATCATTCCAATAAAGTGGAAGCCGTGGAGTGTGATAAACCCGGTCAATTCACGATTGAACGAAGTCAGTTCGGGCCTTTTCATAGTGCAACTCTTCTCTTCGAAAATAAAACGGTATGGGTAACTGTTTACCTGGAAGAAGGACAGAAGATCACCGTGACCGGTGATGTGGAATATCCGGCATTGATGCAGATCAAAGGGGGAAAGATCAATAATGAACTTACTTCTTTCCGTAAGAAGATCGGCTCTTTATTAAGAGAACAGGCTGACCTGTATATTTCTCTAAACTCCCCTTCCTCAGAAGAAAATCCGGTTGATGAAAACGATCTGACTGCTCGTCTGGCGAATGTAAATCATCAGATTAGTGAGCAGGTTTTTGAATATATACAGGGCATCCTGATGAAGAAGCATCGGTAGTACTGATGGAAGAATATTTTGCCGACCCGGATGATACCCGCAAATTAGATGAATTATTAGCCCTGATAGATCCTAAATTGAATGATTTTTATTTAGTAAAAGAATTGGGTCAGTTCAGTGAACGGGCAAAACGTACAGCCTTAGGAGCAGAAGCTCCCGAATTTAGTGTGAAGAATGTATATGGAAAACCGGTCAGTCTGGACTCATTCCCGGAAAGATATTTATTATTGACTTTTACGGCCCCCTGGTGTGATATGTGCCAGACAGAAAATCTGTTTCTCGATGAAATCATTCAAAAGTATCCGAAAGAGCAATTGGATATGCTTTTGGTCAGTCTGGATGATGATATGGAGGGAGTAAAAGAAGTTTTGAAGAAAGATAGTATCCAGTGGAATCTCGTAACAGACTCAGCGGGCCAGGCCAGTATGCTTCTGGAATTGTACAATGTCAGTGCATTGCCCCGTAGCTTTCTGATCGATGAAGAGGGAAAGATCGTGTTGAAAACGGAAAGTGGAACTGAAATTAAACACACGATTGAAAAACTGCTGGATGAAGAAAAGGAATAAGACCGGAACCGATTAATTTATAACCTTTAATAAAACCAACCTTACTATGTTAGTCAAATCCTATGCTGCCGCTGTGCAGGGTATTTCAGCTACTATCATTACTATTGAAGTCAATTGTTCCCGGGGAGTTCAGTTCTTTCTGGTAGGACTTCCCGATGTGGCTGTTAAAGAAAGTCATGAACGTATTATTTCTGCTTTGGAAATAAATGGCTATAGGTTTCCCAGTAAACGCATTGTTATTAATATGGCACCGGCAGATATCCGTAAAGAAGGTTCAGCCTATGACCTGCCTTTGGCAATCGGCATTTTAGCGGCCGCAGAACAATTAAATTCATCCCGGCTGGGAGATTATCTCCTGATGGGAGAACTCTCCTTAGATGGCAGCATTCTGCCTGTAAAAGGAGTTTTACCTATTGCTATCAAGGCAAAAGAAGAGGGATTTAAAGGGTTTATCCTTCCTTATCAGAATGTGTCGGAAGCAGCAGTTGTCAATGATCTGGAGGTATACGGAGTAAAAAATATAAAGGAAGTCATAGAATTTTTTAATGAAAAACGGCAATTAACCCGGACCACTGTCGATATACAGGAAACTTTTTACGAACGGCAACAACCCTTTGACTATGATTTCGCAGATGTCAGAGGACAGGAAAATGTCAAACGGGCCCTGGAAGTGGCAGCAGCGGGCGGACATAATCTGCTTATGGTCGGCCCTCCGGGTAGTGGAAAGTCCATGCTGGCTAAACGGCTTCCTTCTATCCTACCTCCTTTCACCCTTCCGGAATCGTTGGAAACAACCAAAATACATTCAGTCGCAGGAAAGATCGGTAATAATAGTTCTCTCATGATCCAACGCCCTTTCCGTGCTCCCCACCACACGATCTCGAATGTAGCGATGGTAGGCGGTGGGTCCTATCCCCAGCCCGGAGAGATCAGTCTGGCTCATAACGGTGTGCTGTTTCTGGATGAATTGCCGGAATATACCCGGAATGTACTGGAAGTCCTGCGGCAACCGTTAGAAGATCGGGTCATTACGATCTCCCGGGCCCGTTTTACGGTAGATTATCCGGCCGGCTTTATGTTAATCGCTTCGATGAATCCGTGTCCCTGTGGTTATTACAATCATCCGGAACGGGCCTGTTTATGTTCTTCAGGAACCGTACAGAAATATATGAACCGGATCTCCGGCCCTTTACTGGACCGGATAGACATCCAGATCGAGATCGTTCCCGTCCCTTTCGAGAAAATATCAGAAAGAAGTAGCCAGGAAGCAAGCGCCGCAGTCAGGGAACGGGTAATAAAAGCCCGTATGATCCAGGAAGAGCGTTTCAGAGAATATGAGCAGGTTCATTGTAATGCCCAGATGAGTAGTCCGCTGTTACGGAAATATGCGGCTCCGGACGAGAAGGGACTGAGTTTACTGAAAAATGCGATGGAACGGCTGAATCTGTCTGCCCGTGCGTATGACCGCATTCTAAAAGTTTCCCGGACAATTGCAGATTTGGATCAGTCAGAAAAAATAGAAGCTAATCATTTAGGAGAAGCCATCCATTACAGGAATTTAGATAGGGAAGGATGGGGAATGTAAAAATATACCTGAGTTCTCCACGAACTAATTTTCTGTTTTATAATGCTTTTCATATCTGTTCGCCCCTATAATTAAGTTAGATATATACTCTGATTAGATACTTCACAATATCCCAAATTTGATGCAAAGTTATGTAAATAAGATCTATAATATTTAAGTTTTGACCTAAAAAGAGTTAACTTCAATCATTTTTAATCTGGACCAACCTACTAAAACTAAGTTCGTGGAGAGCTAAGTCAATCTATCTACTTTTAACGGGTATAACAGCCGTTTCTTTTCTTATTTCCTGCGACGATGAGGGTAAAAATCGGGGAGTAGGGTATGTTTCTTTATCACTCCGGACAGACACTGCATTTGCTACTACAAAAGCGGGAAATCCGGAAGATGTAAATGAATACATCATTCAAATTCTTCAGGGCCAAACAGTAGTGAATAAATTTCCATACGCAGAAAAACCGGATGAATTAAAATTAGATGCCGGTACTTATACGGCTTCTGCTACTTGGGGAAGTGATGTAGCCGCTGCGTTTGATGCGTTATATATGGAAGGAAGTTCTGAATTTGTTATAAAAGAGGATATGACTACTACCATAGAATTGGCACCTACGCCTGCTAATGTAAAAGTGGTAGTCGATTTTTCTTCAGAATTGGGGGAAGTATATGACGACTATTATATTGATATGACTACGGGTCAGACAGGTGATACACCATTAGTATATAAAAAAAGTGAAACCCGTCCGGCATATTTTGCTGCGTCTTCTATAGGTGAAATGCTTAATTTAGCGATGATGTTTCAGGCAAATGATACAAAATATCAGTTTGATAGAAGTCTTACCATTAATCCGAGAGATTTTGTTACCCTGAAACTTAAATTAGGTGAAGAGAGTGAAGGGGCAGTTACTCCAACCATTATTTCTGATATAACCAGCCTGGTATTTCCTGCAGCGGCATTAACTACACAGGAAATAAGTGTCACTACAAATTGCGAAGACTTTACAGTTACCAAATCAGATAGCTGGTTTACAGTAGAAAAAGGAACAAATAAGATTACAGTCAGTTTAGCCAGCCCTAATACAACCAATAGTTTAAGAACGGGTTCTATCACGCTGACTGCTACCTCCGGAAATAAAACAGCAGTAGCTGTGGTAGCACTGGCTCAAGCCACCACTGCGGGGTCGGGTGCTTATGTATATTGTCTGGAAGGATATTCTTTTAAAAATAGAAAATTAACAGTTCGTACTACAGGTAACACATTAGAGCAGGATAATGCCAGCAAAGCATGGGTAGATATAGCAGCATCATCAGATAATCAAATCTCTATAAACACACTGAGTGAAAATACTTCCGAAGATGCACGTGAAGCAGCTGTTGGTATCACCGGAACATATGAAGGGAATGAAATTACTGATTCATTAAAAGTTACCCAACTGACAGATATGGGTTCACCCGTCATTTCTGTTTATCAGGGAATAGAAAGTGTTAGTAAACTGAATTTTACACAGGCTGGTGGTTCGGAAAAATTAATTGTAAAAATTGAAAATGCATCGGAATGGGAATTTGTTGTTCCGGAAGATGATAAGGGATGGCTGTCTGTCTCTGAGCTGACAGATGGTAAGATTACAGTAGTTGCCACAGCTTTAGGTAGTAATGAGGCACGCTCTACCGTGTTAACGATTGCGGCCAGCAATGAAAGTAATAAAATTAGCTATTACAATATTTATATTAGCCAGGGTGTTGTAAAACCAACCCTAAATGTAACCATTACAGTAAATAGAGAGGTAGAGGGAACTTATATTTTGACAGGATATGAGGTCGACAATCCATTAAGTGAAATGAATGATCCTCAAATAACTTGTAGTGGTTTTTCAAGTGGTGAAACGATCACGATTGAGAGAGGAAAAGCAAGTTCATACTTTTTGAATCTGAGAGTTCCCAATGGTATAAAGACTTTTATTTTAAGGGGATATGGTAGTGGTGAAGTAGATTTAATAAACGGAGGGAATCCTTATTTGATATGTACTCCCAATCAAACCAACACATTGGCTACTCTTTATCTGGACTCTTTCCTGAATTCACTGACTCAGGGTTCTAGTTATATGTTACAGTGGATTGTTACCGATAATAATAATAAACAAACAATTGTTTATCTTTCCGTAAACGTAAATAATTAAATATGAAAACACTATATAGAAACTGGGTCGTCTTATTGAGTTGCCTGTTAGGTATGGTAGCTTGTTCTGAAGAGGAAGTGACGCTAACAAAGACAGGTCAGGTAAAATTTGATTTAAATGTGCAGGATATTGAATCTATCATCACCCGGTCGGATGATATAAATGTGGATGATTTTATTGTTACGATTAAGGGAGATAACTATCAAAAAGAAAAAAGTTATGCCGAACTAAAGGGAGAAGGTACTTTAGAGCTTCCGGCTGGAATTGCTTATACTTTCGAGGCAGTTTCTTCGGCAACAGATCCGGACTTTATTTCTCAAACGCCCTTTTATAAAGGGAGTAAAGAGGAAACGATTCTGGGTGGAGAGATCGTAGCTGTAAATTTAGCCTGTGCCATGACTCAGGTAGGATTAAGCATTGATCTTTCAGCCTTATCTTCTCTTTTCAATCTGGCTGTTTCTATCCGTAAAGGGAGTACTGGAACCTTGTATCCGATGACGGTGAAGGTAAATCAAAAAACAGAGATTTATTATGTAGAACCATCCGATGATCTTCAACTTGTTATTGCTGGTAAGACATCAGAAGGGTATGAACTGGGTACACTGGGAATTAAATCATTAGCTGCGGAAGGGGTCGATAGTTCTGCTGCTAATACGTTATGGAGTTTAAAAATTACGATAGATAATTCCGGAGTCAGAAGTTCTATCAGTGAGCGTATAGGGTTAAAAATCGAATCATCAAGTATAAACTAATTATATGAAAAAGATATTACTTCCTATTGTAGGTTTTTTCCTTTTGCTTGCCTCTTGTGAAATGAGGGACGAAATAACCGGAGGAAAAACGGTAGAAGATGAGACGTTAGGAGCAGTGGTACTTCAATTGTCACTGAATACAACCAAGTCTACCCAGGAAAATGTGAATATCGAGGATTTTATTATTCAAATTCTTGATAAACAAAATGAAATTGTGAAAGCATCTACCTATGCAGCTTTGGCAAAGGATGAGTATATGGTGAATCTCCCGGCGGGAGACTATAAAGTTGTTTCTGCTTCCTATGCCGGTGAAGTGGAGGAAGCTGCTTTTGATAAACCTTACTATTATGGGCAGAAAGAATTTTCTATAAAAGAGAAAGAACTGGCCACTATAAAAGATACCTGTAAACTGGGGAATGTATTAGTGGATGTTAGCTTTAAGGATGATTTCCTGAATGCTGTCAACGATGATTTTACTGTTACATTAACAAATGGAGCGGGTATCCTGAATCTATATAAAGATAATCAATCAAAGTCCTATTTTAAAGTATCCAAATCCATCAGTATTGCTGTACGTGGTAAAACAAAAAATGGACAGGATTTTTATAAATCACAAACATTGACAGGACCGAATAATACGCTGGAAGCGGGGCATAGTTTTACCATCGTATTAGGCGTAAATGATACAATCCCTTCTACGCCTGATCCGGGACCTGAGAATCCGGGAGGAGGAGACAATCCGTCCGTTGGAGAGGGATCATTTAATATCGTAATTGATGTTACCATGAGAGACCGCGAAGAAGAAATTGTAATCCCCCGTCCGGGTGGAGAAGATAACGGAGGCGGAGATGATAATAATGGTGGTGGAACTACGGATCCGGGAGGAAGTGATGATAAAGGGAAACCTTCTATCTCAGGAACTGGAACGTATGTGTTTGATACAAGTGCAAATTCTAAAGATCCTAATAATTCTCAGGTAAAAGTGCATTTTACTGTTCCTAATGGACTGCAGAATCTATATGTAAATATTGAGTCAACCAGTGATGATTTTATGACGGATCCTATCCTTTCACCATTAATCTCATTTGATATTATTAATCCTGGGGAACTGGCAGACGCATTATTACAATTAGAATTAATTCAGTCTACTGATAATAAAGGTGCAACATCTTTAACTTTTGATGTCTCTTCATTTATTTTACCTCTATCCGGATTTGGAGAAAATACTCACTATTTTAAGTTGAGGGCAGTTGATTTACTAGGAAATACTGTTTCGGGAACATTAACTATACAAATTGTAGGTTCCTTTTAAGTGTTAGTGGGTATAACTAATTAAAAATAATTCAAAATGAATAATACACGATTGTTTATAAAATATATCAGTTATACATTATTTGTATTACTGTCATTTTCTTGCAATGATGAGGATAAGATAACAGAAAAATCTATTATAAAGGTTATTGTTAATACAGATAAGACAGTCTTGACTAAATCCGGAAATACAATGGACGAGGTCATTCTTAGAGTAGAACCTTTAGATAATAATGGAGTAATAACAGAATATACTTTGACAGAAGAGGAAGAGTCTGAGATAACTATAGAGCCTGGCCAATACGTAATTACAGCTATTGTTGGTAAAGATACAAAAGGCAAACCTTCAGTAGACCCATATTATCAAGGTAGTGAAACTATTAACGTTTCATCAGGAGAGACTAAAAATATTCAGATTGAATGTAAATTGACAACTGTAGTAATAGGGGTAGATTATAGTAACATTACTAGTATATATAATGGTTATGAATATGAAACTATCGTTTCAACAACTACAGGAGAACAAATAGTTTTTTCTCAGGATGATACAAATAAGAATGGATATTTTCTTCCGGGTTCTTTGAATGTTACATTCCGGTATGGAAATAATGGAAATTGGAAAAGTGAACAAATGGATGATATTACAAATGTGATGCCCCAGCATAAATATATTATTACATACTCCATACGTGATGATAGTAATGATGAAGGTGCAGCAGGTGTGGGAATAACTATTAGTGATATAGATGATCGGGGGGGGAACAGCAAATCCAAATAGAATTACCTAAAGTAAGTTATTTTATTGAAGATATAGAACAGGAAAATATTGGAGATGTATATGCTTTGATTTATGGAACAGCGGAATTAAATAATGGTCAGAGTTTGAGTGATGGTATATATTTTGAATATTCTTCTGATAATGATCTAAATAAAACAATTCAGGCTCAACTTGTTGACGGAAAATGGATGGCTCAACTTGAAAATTTATCACCTGCTACTAAATATAAAGTTTGGTTTAAGGGTAATGAAGAAACTGTTAAAGAGTTTACAACTGAATCTGTGACGTTAGAACCAAGTCCTTGGGCCTACTTTGCTTTTTTATATGGGAAATATAGTAAAGCAGGTGAAGAAGTTAAATTTGAGTATAAATCCTCTTCTTCAAGCTGGATACAAGTTCCTGCTATATTAAGGACAGACGGAACTTACTATGCTTCTATTAGTGGATTAATACCAGGTGGAGAATATCAATATCGCTTGGTTACTACAGAAGGAATGGAAGGAAATATAGTAAGCTTCAAAGCAGAAGAAGAACTCCAATTACCAAATGCTGGTTTTGAAAATTGGCAAAAACCTAAAAATCCTTGGTTAATTTATGGTACAGATGAAGATATATTTTGGGATAGTGGGAATCACGGTGCTACAACTCTGAGTGCTTCAGGAAGTGTAACTACACCGGTTGAATCTCCAAAGCATAGTGGAGTGTATGCTGCTCAATTGAAATCAAGAGGTGTTTGGGCATTATTCTCTACTATCTTTGCCGGAGGGAATATGTTTACTGGGGAATATATTGGAACGAGTGGTACTTCGGGTGCAATTCTGGATTTTGGAAGACCTTTTGAAACTCGGCCGTCTAAATTAACAGGATGGTATAAATATGCACCCGGAGTAATTGATTATTCTAATACTTCAGGTATGTCGGATGAGTTAAAAAGTGAAGGTGTTGCCAAGGGAGATACTGATAAAGCACATATTTGGGTGGTATTAGGAAATTGGACTGTGGCTGAGGGTCAAAAAGGACCTGTAAGAATAAATAATGCTAGTCGTCCAGGTGGGTTATATGACTATAAAACTGATGAAAATGTTATTGCCTATGGGGAGCTGGTTCAAACAACAGCTACTAGTGATGATAATTTGATTCCTTTTGAAATTAAACTAAATTATTTTAATCTTGAACGGAAACCTACACACATCATAATTGTATGTTCAGCTAGTAAATATGCAGATTATTTTACAGGAAGTACCAGCAGTACTTTATGGCTGGATGATTTTGAGTTAATCTATGACGATAGTCCTTTAACAAACTAAATAACTAATAAAGCCCCGGAAATAGCTTTTCGGGGTTAATTTTGTTTATATGAAAAAATTGATTTCTATTACACTTATGTTTTGCCTTTGTGTAATTTCTATGAGTGCTGAGAACAAACAAGAATTCGACCGTGGAATAAAAGTAACCACCTTCATTCCTAAAGGATTATGGATGGTAGGGGGTACTTTTTCCTATGCAGAATCCAATGCGGAAGATTTTAAATTACTTGTTTTAAAGAATATTGAGTATAAATCCTATACCTTTAGTCTAAGTCCCGGATTTTGTTACTTCTTCAGGGATAATGTAGGTGCTGGTGCACGCTTTTCGTATTCCCGGGATTATATTGATATTGGTAATATTGATATTGCGTTGAATGATGACCTGACTTTTGAAATTCAGAATGCTTCTTTAGTGGAGCACATGTTTTATGGAACAGGTTTTATCCGTACGTATATGAATATTGCAGGTAGTAAGGTGTTCGGTTTGTTTAATGAAGCCAGGCTTACATTTGGCGCCGGGCAGGGAAAACTTTTTCCGGTGAAGGAGAAACTTTAGACGGAGTCTATCAAAAGGTAAAACGGTTGCAGGTAGGTATCTCACCCGGTATGGCTGCGTTTATTACTAACAATGCCGCTATAGAAGTTTCTGTAGGAGTGATGGGTTTTGACTCCAGATGGGTTAATCAGGACCATAATAAAGTAGTGGAAGGCTCGTTTCGTTCTACTTCTGCTAAGTTTAAGATTGACTTATTTTCAATTAATCTGGGTATGTCTTATTATTTTTAATAACTATGAAAAAGTATACTGGAAATATAATAGGTAAATATGGCCTTAGCTTATTTTTTATAAGCACGCTTCTGTTGTTCGGATGTATTGAAAATGATGTGGATTATCCGTATACCCCGGGAGAAATTGAAACGTTTGAAGTAGAAGGAATCACTCAGGCAGCGGATATTGTAAAGAGTACGCGTACGGTAGAGGTAATAGTCGATGAAACAGTAGATATATATGATCTCCGGATAACAAGAATGACTGTTACAAATGATGCAGCTATTTATCCTGAAAGTGAAAAAGTAGTCAATAAAGATGCTTCTTTTCCGGAGCACGGATTTGCTGCTTTAGATAGTATTCCCCTGGGTACGGATACGAGAATAGACTTTAGTCAACCAGTAAACTTCCTGTTACAAACCTATCAGGATTATGATTGGACCATTAAAGTGACCCAAACCATTAGCCGGGATATTAATTTTAGCGGAGATATACGCATAGGGGAGCCGGTATTTGACTATGAGAGAAAACAGGCTATTGTATATGTAAAAGAGGGTACAGATCTTTCTAATCTTACAGTCACTTCTTTTAAATTAGGAAGTTCGTTAGCTACAACAACCCCTAGTCCATTTGCCGTGAAAGATTTCTCGAATGTAGTCTATTTTGATGTGACTGCGTTTGGAAGAACGGAAACATGGGGAGTCAATGTGTTGTATAAAGATGAAAGTGATGTCTCTACTAATTTGTATGCCAGAAGTAAGCAAGCTATTTTAGTGGGCGAGATGGCTAGTGGTGTGGCATTAGAAGTCCAATATAAAGAAAGAAACCAGGAGAGTTGGATGAGTCTTAACTCAGGTGATATTATCCTTAGTAGTAACTCCTATACCGCTACCATCACCGGTCTGACTCCTTCAACAAATTATCAGGCTCGTGTAGTGATGGGTGGAAGTATAGGAGAAGAGATCGATTTTACAACAGCTACTGCTGAAGTACTGAATAATGGTAGTTTTGATAACTGGCATCAGGACCCCAGCAAAACAAATATATGGAATCCCTGGGCATTGGATGCCAGCCAATTCTGGGACACAGGAAACAGGGGGGGCTACTTCGTTGAACAATACAACTCCTAGTAATACCTCTCCTTCAACAGAAACAAGTAAAGGATCGGGATATGCAGCGATGTTAGAATCAAAATACATTGTCCTTAAATTTGCTGCAGGAAATATCTTTACAGGAACTTATGTGAGAACAGATGGTACAGATGGTGTGCTGAGTTTTGGACGGCCTTTTACTTCTTATCCTACTAAGCTTAGAATTAATTATAAGTATACTTCTGCAACGATTAATCGTACAAATTCTTCCTACGGGTATGAGTATCTGGAAGGAAGGCCGGACTCTTGTTTTATATATGTTGCTTTGACCGACTGGGATGCACCCAGGGAGATACGAACAAAACCTAAAGAGCAACAATTATTTGATACGAAAGATAGTAATATTATAGCGTATGGAGAGTTTACCTCCGGAACAACATCTTCCCGTTACCAACAATTAGATGTAGAATTAGAGTATAGAAACTACAGAACCCCTAAATATTTAGTTATTGTTTGTACGGCTAGTAAATATGGGGATTATTTTGCCGGAGGAGAAGGAAGTACGTTATGGCTGGATGAATTTGAACTACTCTATGATTAGAGTATATGGTAATAAAGTAAAAAAGAGGTATTATATTTATAATACCTCTTTTTTTATCTATTTATCTGCTGAACTGTTATTTGTTTAAATTAAAAGTCTATCTAAATTAATTTATGTTTCTTTTATATTGTTAATTGTGTGTAATATAATTCTTTTATATGGGTTTTTAAATAGGAATAAATCAATTGTTTATTTTAATATACTTATATTTACAAATATATACTAATCTGATTGTGATTTTTAATTTTGTTCATAACCATTAATAATTAATCAAATGAAAACTAATCAGGAAAAAGCCGCTATTAAATGGGTCATGCTGGACCACTGTGACCGCGAAGTTACAACAGATCCTATAGGGAATACAGTAGAAAGTACGGGAGGAGTGTATCAAACCTCTTTCCTTTCCAATTATGGAAATGCAAAAATAGCAGATACTATAAATTGGAGAGACCTTCCAACTGCAAACCAATTTAATTTGCTGAGCGATGAATTTACTATTGAATTCTATATTAATCCTACTTCAAATACAGGACAATTTATTATTTGGTTAATAACGGATTTTACTGTCAATGATCCTCGTGGATTGTCATTAGGATTTTCTAATGGAGATTTAGTCGTATTTACTAAAACAAATACCTCTGACAAAATAAGTTTTAATCAGGCATATGAGGTTAATAAACCCTTATATGTTACTTTTATTGCTAATCGCTCGGTAGCTTCTCCTTGTATAGAACTTTATTTGAATGGAGTATTTAGGAGTAGTATATCTTTCTCATCCATAGATACTGCAAGTTTACTAACGGGAAAGGTATTTAAAATCTATGAGTTAGGAAACTGGTATCCTACCCTTTTCGATGAAGTTGCTGTAAGAACAGGTAGAGCCTATGAAAGAACAGGCTTTACACCTCCAACAAGACCTTTCTCCGTATAAGTTCTATTCCCGGGGTTTAAATCATCACATAGTGAATGACTTACCTGTCCTTTAAATGATTTAAACTCCGGAATAATTAATCATAATTATTTCCTACCTTTGTGCCTCAAACAGAATGTACAAAGGTATGGAAAAGCATTTCAGGAGAACGCTGATCACGACGGCATTGCCGTATGCAAATGGTCCGGTGCATATCGGACACCTCGCAGGAGTATATGTGCCTGCTGATATTTATGCCCGCTATCTGCGGTTGAAGGGAGAAGAAGTCTTGATGGTCGGAGGATCCGATGAGCATGGAGTTCCTATTACGCTGAGGGCAAAAAAGGAAGGAATTACCCCGCAGGATGTGGTGGACCGTTATCATGGGATTATCAAAAAATCGTTTGCCGATTTTGGGATTACCTTTGATATATATTCCCGTACGACTTCAGAAACGCACCGGGAAGTGGCTTCCCAATTTTTCCGTACCCTATATGATAAAGGTGAATTCATCGAGAAAACTAATGAACAGTACTACGATGAAGAGGCGAAACAATTTCTGGCAGACCGTTATATTATTGGAACCTGCCCCCACTGCGGCAACGAAAATGCCTATGGTGACCAGTGTGAGTCCTGCGGTACTTCACTGAGCCCGACAGAACTGAAAAATCCCCGGTCAGCGATCAGTGGGAGTGCTCCGGTACTCCGGGAAACCAAACACTGGTATCTGCCTTTGGATAAACATGAGCCGTTCCTTCGCCAGTGGATCCTGGAAGATCATAAAGAATGGAAACCCAACGTATACGGACAGTGTAAAAGCTGGTTAGATATGGGCTTACAACCACGCGCGGTCAGCCGTGACCTGGACTGGGGAATTCCGGTTCCGATAGAAGGGGCGGAAGGAAAAGTGCTCTATGTCTGGTTTGATGCCCCTATCGGTTATATCTCCAATACCAAAGAGCTGTTACCGGATAGCTGGGAAAAATGGTGGAAGGATCCGGAGTCAAAAATTGTCCATTTTATCGGAAAAGATAACATCGTATTCCACTGTATTGTATTCCCGGCCATGCTGAAAGCAGAAGGCTCTTTCTGTCTGCCGGAAAATGTACCTGCGAATGAGTTCCTGAACCTGGAAGGAGATAAGATCTCCACTTCCCGTAACTGGGCGGTCTGGTTGCATGAATATCTGGAAGAGATGCCGGGCAAACAGGATGTATTAAGATATGTCCTGACAGCGAACGCACCCGAAACAAAAGATAACGATTTCACCTGGAAAGATTTCCAGGCCCGTAATAATAATGAACTGGTTGCTATCTTAGGAAACTTTGTCAATCGTGCGCTGGTGTTAACCCATAAATACTTTGAGGGAAAAGTTCCGGTTGCCGGTGAATTAACGGAATATGATCGTCAGACATTAGCAGATTTTGCGAATGTGAAACAAGAGGTCGAACGTCTGTTGGATACGTATCACTTCCGGGATGCCCAGAAAGAAGCCATGAATCTGGCGCGTATCGGGAATAAATACCTGGCAGATACGGAGCCCTGGAAATTAGCTAAAACAGATATGGATCGTGTCGCTACGATCATGAATATCTCTTTACAGATCACAGCCAATTTAGCCATCGCTTTTGAACCTTTCCTTCCCTTCAGTATGGATAAACTAAACCGGATGCTGAATGTGGAACCATTAGGGTGGGATCGTCTGGGTGCTGCTGACCTGTTGGAAGCAGGCCATACGTTAGGTCAGGCAGAACTTTTATTTGAAAAGATAGAGGATGCTGTCATTGAAGCACAGGTTCAAAAGCTACTGGATACTAAAAAGCAAAACGAAGAGGAAAATTATAAAGCGAATCCTATTCGGGAGAACATCCATTTTGAAGATTTCACGAAATTAGATATCCGCGTAGGAACGGTGCTCGAATGTACAAAAGTACCGAAAGCAGATAAATTGTTACAATTCCGGATTGATGATGGGTTGGAAAAACGTACAATCGTCTCCGGGATCGCTCAACACTATGTTCCGGAAGAGCTGGTAGGAAAACAGGTTTGTTTTATAGCCAATCTGGCCCCTCGAAAACTGAAGGGGATTGTCTCCGAAGGAATGATCCTATCTGCGGAAAATTTTGATGGTAAACTCTCAGTCATTATGCCAGAGCAAACCGTTAAACCCGGTAGTGAAGTGAAATAAGAAACCGAAGTAAAATAGCCCCCCGTGTTTCCCGCGCAGGCGGGGACCGCAATGGAAGGGACGGTTCTCCTACT
>JAJQEE010000016.1 GCA_021201865.1 Tannerellaceae bacterium
TATTTGTATTGTTACGAAATGATCGTAATAATATTGCTTTTCATGAAGGTTACGATTGTATCGTATTTCAATAAAGAGGTAGAAGAAATAAAAATGAATGAAATGAAAAAGGATCTTCCTGTTTATATTATTATCCTGTCAATAATAATAGGATGTAAAAGTAGGAATACGGATAACGTAGATTTTATTACAGTAGATGTAACAAAAAGTTATCCTAAGAAAGAACTGATTCTTCAGGACTTTCTGGATGTGGAATATATTCCGTTGGAAACAAATGACGAGTTTATTACATCTGCTTCTTTACAGGCCATGGACACTGATATATTATTAATTAAAGACCATGGTTGGATTAGCAAGGGTGACATATTTATTTTTGACAGGAATGGTAAAGGGTTGAGAAAAATCAATCGTGTGGGTCAGGGGAGAGAAGAGTATACAGATATATTAGATATCGCGATGGATACGGAGAATGATGAAATCTATATTAATAATCATTTCGCTCAAAAAATAGTAGTGTATGATTTGTATGGTAATTTTAAGCGGAGTATCAAGCAGAAAGAAGGTGTTTTCTATAATTTAATAGCGAATTTTGACCGGGATCATTTAATCTGTCATGATGGACATTTTGAAATTGATAAGCCGGAAATAAAAAGGAATTATTTTTTGATCGTGTCCAAAGAGGATGGAAGTATTCAGGAGATTCCAATTCCTTTTAAAGAGAAGAAATCGAGATCTATGATGATGAGAGATGCGAATGGTAAAGTGATCAGTAAAATTTATAGCATTTACAATAAACCACTAATCCCTTATCAAGGTAGTTGGCTGATTACTGAATTATCTGCCGATACGATTTATTCCTATTCACAAGAGCATGTGTTGAAGCCTTTTATTGTACGAGTCCCGTCTATTCACTCTATGGATACTGAAGTATTTTTATTCCCCGGTGTGCTTACGGAAAATTATTATTTTATGCAAACCATAAAAAAGAATTTGATTTTGTAAAAGAAACAGGCTTCCCGACAACGGAGTTAGTATACGACCGACAAGAAAAAACAATTTATGAATGTGTCATATATAATGATGATTTTATAAATAAAAAACCCATGAACTTAGTTTATGAAATCCCTATACCTCCGGTTATTGTAGATAATGAGGAAATCGCATTTATGACAAGATTAGATGCTTACAATCTTATAGAAGCCTATGAAAAAGGGGAATTGAAAGGCCGGTTAAAAGAAATCGCTGCGGAATTAGATGAAGACTCCAACCCGGTCCTGCTGTTGGCAAAATACAGGAAATAGATTGGTAGAAAGATTCGGGAGAGATAGAAAAGAGGTTCCCAGCAGCAGGCAGGGATCACAAAAGAAATGACGGTCTCCTTTATTTTTTATCCAAACTGCTGGTCCCCATGCGATCCCCGCCTGCGCGGGGAACAAGATCCTTGTTATGGGAAGATGAGGTTGGAAAGAGATGTATCCGGCAGATGTTTGTGTATGTCGGATAACTTTCCGTAATTTACCCTTTCTAAAAACAGATCCGCGTTGATATGACTACTAAGCAATATACTGGCTCCGGCCGGTCTTCGATTCAGGGATTAACCAAACAGCAGGTAGAAGAGAGCCGCCGCATACATGGTGAAAATGTCCTTACTCCTCCTCAGAAAACCTCTTTATGGAAATTATTCCTTGAAAAGTTTGAGGATCCTATTATCCGTATTTTGTTAGTTGCCTGGTTTTTATCCCTGATCATCGCTGGTGTGCATTGTTGGGGACCGGAACAGCAGGGATTCACGGCTTTTCTGGAACCGGTCGGGATCTTTTTTGCGATCATGCTGGCCAGTGGTGTCTCTTTTTTCTTTGAGATGCGGGCGAACAAAGCGTTTGACATCCTGAATACCGTGAATGATGATACTTTGGTGAAGGTGATCCGGGAGGGAAGTATTCATCAGATCTCTAAACGGGACGTAGTCGTAGGGGATGTGGTGGTCCTATCGACCGGGGAAGAGATTCCGGCTGACGGAAAACTACTCGAAGCGATCTCTTTGCAGGTAAACGAATCTACCCTGACCGGCGAACCGGTGATTGATAAGACCATCCAGGAAGCGGAGTTTGATAAAGAGGCCACTTATCCCTCCAATGTGGTCATGCGTGGAACAACCATTGTAGATGGGCATGGCATCATGGAAGTCGAAAAAGTAGGGGACGAAACCGGATACGGGAAAGTCTATGAAGGTTCCCAGATCGATAATCATATAGAAACTCCTTTACAGATACAATTGAAAGGGCTTGCCGGACTGATCAGTAAAGCAGGCTATACGATCGCAGGCTTAACATTTATCGCTTTATTAGTCAAAATGCTATTGGTTTCAGCGGGTGTTCCGGTGATGGACCAGATCGGACAGGTCCTGAACATCTTTATGGTGGCAGTGACGCTGATCGTTGTTTCTGTTCCGGAAGGTCTGCCGATGAGTGTGACGCTGAGTCTGGCGTTGAGCATGAACCGGATGTTGAAAACAAATAATCTCGTTCGTAAAATGCATGCCTGTGAAACCATGGGAGCCACCACGGTGATCTGTACGGATAAAACAGGTACACTGACAGAAAATCAGATGCAGGTATATGAAACCCAATTCTATAATCTGCATGAACAGCAGTTAGGGAAAGATGAACTAAGTAGCTTAGTGAAAGAAGGGATTTCTGTGAATTCGACAGCCTACTTAGAATTTTCGGAGGATAAGATAACAGCCCTGGGGAACCCCACGGAAGGGGCACTTCTTTTGTGGTTAAATAAAGAAGGAGAAGATTATCTTTCACTACGGGATAGTGCACCGGTCATAGAGCAGCTTACCTTTTCAACGGAAAGGAAATATATGGCCACTTTGGTCCGCTCTTCGCTTTTGAATAAACATATTTTGTATGTCAAAGGAGCACCCGAAATCGTGTTGGCCCATAGCAGACAGGTGGCTATAGATGGGACTCTTAAAACCGTGACAGAAAGTAAAGCCGGCATAGAAAAGCAGTTGGCGGATTACCAGAACCAGGCTATGCGAACGTTGGGGTTCGCTTATCAGTATGTGGATCAGGGGAAAGAAGATACTTTGTTTAAGGATGGACGGCTGGCAGATACGGATCTGACCTATATCGGAATTGTCGCAATTGCTGACCCGGTACGAAAAGATGTGCCGGACGCTGTTCAGTCCTGTCTCAACGCAGGGATCGATGTGAAGATCGTAACCGGAGATACACCGGGAACTGCCCGGGAGATCGGTCGTCAGATCGGTATCTGGCAGCCAGAGAACACAGAGGCTCATATCATTACCGGACCGGCTTTTGAAGCGTTAAGTGACGAAGAGGCGCTGAACCGTGTACAGGAACTAAAGATTATGTGCCGGGCACGTCCGACAGATAAACAACGGTTGGTTCAGTTACTTCAGCAAACAGGAGCGGTTGTAGCCGTTACGGGAGATGGAACCAACGATGCACCGGCTCTAAAAGCGGCCCAGGTGGGGTTATCGATGGGGGATGGCACTTCTGTGGCGAAAGAAGCCAGTGATATTACAATTCTGGATAATTCATTCAGCAGTATTACCCGTGCAGTCATGTGGGGACGTTCCCTTTACCGGAATATCCAGAAATTCCTGTTATTCCAATTGACGATCAATGTGGCAGCCTGTCTGATTGTCTTACTGGGATCCCTGTTCGGAGCGGAATCTCCTTTAACGGTGACACAAATGCTATGGGTGAACCTGATTATGGATACGTTTGCCGCAGCGGCTCTGGCTTCTCTTCCGCCGGATGAAAGAGTGATGCAGAATAAACCCCGGAAAAGTGGTCCGGATGGAGATTTCATTATTTCCCGTCCGATGGCTTATCACATTTTTATCGTAGGGATCCTGTTTGTTACCGGATTAATGGGGCTGCTTTTCTACCTTCAGCATACAGACGGCGGACTGTCTTCCTATGAGCTTTCCTATTTCTTTACTGTCTTTGTGATGCTGCAATTCTGGAATATGTTTAATGCCAAAGCGTTTGGAGATAATAAATCCGCTTTCAGTGATCTGAACAGCAGTAAAGTATTCCTGTTTGTTGCTTTGATCATTTTAATCGGTCAATACCTGATCGTAACATTCGGTGGCCAGATGTTCAGCGTGGAGCCATTGACATGGAAAGACTGGGGGATCATCATCGCCTCTACGTCTATTGTTTTGTGGATGGGTGAATGTATCCGTTTGGTGAGGCGCTTACGGAAAAAGTAAATTCCCTGTAGAAGAGCCGAAAGTGGGACTCGAACCCGCGACCTACGCATTACGAATGCGTTGCTCTACCAACTGAGCTATTTCGGCAGGAATGGATACCGGATCCTGCAAAGGATATTAATCGATATCGGAAAGAAGATCATGGATGAATTTGTCCAGATCTGCATCCAGATCCTTTAAAAGAGGATCATCCAGCCGGAACATTTCATCATCTATAAAGAGAAGTTCTTCCACAACTACAAACTCTTCATCCGTAAGACTGACAGCAAACGGTCTGGTGAAGGCCGGTGATTCAAATGCCTCTTTGCCGGCTAATGTATTGAGAGCAGCTTTTACGAGGGCAATGACTTTATGGTTAAAGACCTTTTCCGGATCCGGACTGTTTACCCAGTCAAAGATCACCACTTTTTCCAGTTGGTTCTCTCCATTATCAAAAATCGTGAGTTCCCCTGTTTCCGCGTCAGCCTGAACATACAGATCACTGATCAGATTCACTGATTCAGCTTTTGTGAGTTTTTTGATAGCTGATAGAAACGTATTCTCAACGATGGATTGAACTTTTACATTGCTTGCGCTCATAGTTGTATCTATTTTTCCCAATTATATTTCAAAAGTAATAATATTTCCGTTATTCCGGAGTCTATTGCTGCCCAAATTGAATATTTAACTTTGTATTCGACCGGATACGCTCGGCTAAGGTATTCATATACGCTTCCTGTAACTGGGTCTCTTTTGCTTCTTCTCCTTTGTTTTTCTTAAATAATTCATAAGCAATCTTTGCCCATTCATGCGCCTTTTCCAGATCCGTATTTACTTCGTATGCTAAAGCAATATTAGACGCGCTTTTCGCTTTCTCTTTCCCGCTGGAAGACTTTTCGTAGATACTTTTCCACCGGTTCATTGCGTTCTCCCATTTTTCCGTAGAGACAAAAGCCGATGCCTCTTTCCAGGTGGTGGTCATCCCGGTGTAGTACCACCGGACTGAATTTTGCCAGTGAGGAACAAAGTTGGTAAATATAGCAAGACCCATATAGTTTCCGGCTGTGCGCAGAGCTGTTTCCGGATCCGGTAGTACCTGCGACAAATCTTCGAGATCCATGGCGTGTTCTCCCCAGCCTATACTATCTTTTACCAACACCGTTGTCAACGCATTCTCCCGGGAAGGCAGATACGCCCTGACCGTACCGATAATTTCCACATCGATCAATCCGGTTACAAATCCCCCGGCGAAACGGGAAACCTGTTTTTTCATGTTAAACAGGAGCCTGTCTATGGAAATCACCGCTTCAACATCATTGGCTACGCATAATTCCCGGACCTGTTCCTGCGTTAATTTGGTATCGGCCAGATAAGCGTTATCCGTCCGGGTCATTTCATGATAGAGAAGTACATCCTCAAAATATCCTTCTTCGGCGATTGCTTTTCCCAGGGTCCGTGCGGCATCAAAGAGGGCGCTGTCGGCTTTGACCCGGCAGGTATCCTGAAGGACACCAAACAGGTTGTACTCATATCCGGCCTGATCCGGTTGCGGGACCGCGTTGTGAACGATCAACACCTTGTTTACATGTTCCGGAAAGGTGATCTCCGCCGGATTATAGGTTTCTATGCCAATATACTGGATCGTGGCACAGGAAGAAAGCAACAGACAGATCAGAAAATAAAATGTACTTCTCATCAGCTATATAATCATATTACTATTATGCCAGATCACTCACCGCCTTAAAATAACCGATTGATTCCGCAATCCCTAAAAACGGGTCCTGCATATCTTTTTCATATTCTAAGCTACACATACCGGTGTAATTTACTTCACGGAGCATTTGGATAAAGGCGGGGAAATCGATCTGGCCCCGTCCGATTTCAATGCCTACGCCCGCTTTGGAAGAATCCGTCACATCTTTGATATGGATATCAAACACCCGGGTATGGTATTTCTTCAGATCCGCGACAGGATCACACCCATTCCGCAGATCGTGGCCGATATCCAAGCACATCCCAATCCGGGCATCGAGGTTTTTCGTGTTTTCCCATACATCTGTGGCATCCGGGTATAGTTCTATGTCCGGTCCATGCAAATGGATCGCATAATGGAAATCATATTCCTTTACTTTTTTATCCACATAGGGCAGTAATTCATAATTCGGTACCCCTACCACTAATTTGACTCCAACCCGCCTGGCATAGTCAAATGCCCGGTCAATCTCCTCTTCACTTTTCATATAGATCGGACCTACCGCATAACCCGTTACCTGATGAGCCGCACATTTCTCGTGAAATGCTTTAATCTGCGCATCCGTACTGTCAAACGGCAAATGGAAATCTTTGATACATAGATAATGGATATCTAACCGTTGTAAGGTTTTCAGGGTAGTATCCAGATCAAAATGAACAAAGGTATAGCCTGCCATACCTAAATGAAAGGGATTCACCGCTTTCGGCGCTTTCGGTTTTACCGGGTCGGGGATCAGGGCATGTCCCTGAACCGCGGCACCCATCAAAAGGGCACCGGTCAGTCCTTGCTTGAAAAATTTTCTTCTTGTGTGTTTCATGGTATGTATGATTTACGGTGTCTTTGGATGTTGTTATTTTTTCAGGGCAGCGATACTTTCTTCCAGACTTTTGATCTTGCTTTCCGCATCGGCCTGTTTTTTGCGTTCCATTTCAATTACTTTAGCAGGAGCTTTGCCCACGAAGCTTTCATTACTCAGCTTTTTCATCACAGAGGCCAGGAATCCTTGTTGATATTTCAGTTCTTCCGCTAATTTCGCTAACTCTTCTTCCACGTTCAACATATTCCCTAAGGGCACGGCATATTCAGTCGTGCGTACTAAGAAGGAGATCGCCCCGGCAGATTTTTCTGTCACAGCAGAGATCGAGGACAGGTTACACATTTTAGTGATCACCGGATTAAAGCCCTCGTGGTGTTCGCCTGTGATTTCAAGTGCTAAACTTTCTTTATTCGGAATGTTCTTCTGCAGGCGGATCGCACGGATACCTCCGATAATCTCTTTCACCACTTCAAATGCCTGAAGGTAGTCAAAGTCTACTGTCGCAATTTGCGGTTGCAGAGAGACCATGATACTTTCACCTTCCTGGCGTGGAGCCAGTGCCTGCCACAATTCTTCCGTAATAAATGGCATGAAAGGATGTAACAGACGCAGTAAGGAGTCAAAGAATGTCAGGGTTGCGTCATAAGTTGCTTTATCAACCGGCTGTTCGTATCCTGGCTTGATCGTTTCCAGATACCAGGAAGAAAATTCATCCCAGAACAATTTATACACATCCATCAAGGCTTCATTCAAACGGTATTTTCCAAAAGAATCATCCATGGAAGCAACCGTTTTATCCAACTGCATCCGGAACCATTTGATCGCAATCGCAGACGCTTCCGGTTGTTCAATGGTTTCATCTACTTTCCAGCCTTTGACCAGCCGGAACGCATTCCAGATTTTATTATTAAAGTTACGCCCCTGTTCACATAAAGAATCATCAAAAGGAATATCATTCCCGGCAGGAGCAGCTAACATCAGTCCCATACGGACTCCATCTGCCCCGTATTTTTCAATCAGTTCCAGCGGATCCGGAGAGTTTCCTAAGGATTTGGACATTTTGCGTCCCTGTTTATCACGGACTAACCCGGTGAAATAGACGTTTTTGAATGGCATCTCCTTTTCATATTCATAGCCTGCCATGATCATACGGGCCACCCAGAAGAAAATAATATCCGGAGCTGTGACCAGATCACTGGTCGGATAATAGTACTTGATCTCTTCATTGTCCGGATGATTAATACCATCAAATAGCGAGATCGGCCACAACCAGGAAGAGAACCAGGTATCCAGACAATCTTCGTCCTGGCGCAGATCGGATAGTTGCAGGTTTGCATTTCCTGTTTTTTCCTTAGCCAACTCTAAGGCTTTTTCAGCACTGTCAGCTACCACATATCCGCCTTCCGGCAGATAATAGGCTGGGATGCGGTGTCCCCACCAAAGTTGACGGGAAATACACCAGTCCTTGATATTCTCCATCCAGTGGCGATAGGTGTTTTTTAATTTCTGCGGATAGAATTTAATATCATCCTCCATCACCGAATCTAACGCCGGTTTTGCCAGACCTTCCATTTTCAGGAACCATTGCATGGACAATTTCGGTTCGATCGGTACATGGGTACGTTCCGAGTATCCTACTTTGTTATCATAGTCCTCGATCTTTTCCATCAAACCGGCTTCCTGCAAATCCACCGCGATCTGTTTCCGGACATCGAAACGATCCATTCCGACATACAATTCACCTGCTTCACTGATCGTACCATTATCATTGAAAATATCAATGGTTGGCAGATTGTATTTTTCGCCTAACATGTAGTCGTTCACATCGTGGGCAGGAGTAACTTTCAGGCAACCCGTTCCGAATTCCATGTCCACATAGTCATCCATGATTACCGGAATAGCCCGGTTTACTAACGGAACGATTACTTTTTTCCCTTTCAGGAAAGAATAGCGCGGATCATTCGGATTGACACAAACAGCCGTATCCCCCAGGATCGTTTCCGGGCGGGTCGTAGCCACGATGATATATTTATCTTCTTCCCCTTCGATCTGATAACGAAGGTAGAACAGTTTACTATGCTCTTCTTTGTAGATCACCTCTTCGTCAGAAAGGGCGGTCAGGGCTTGCGGATCCCAGTTCACCATGCGTACGCCCCGGTAGATCAACCCTTTTTCGAACAGGTCTACAAATACTTTGATCACACTTTCGGAACGGATCTCATCCATGGTAAAGGCTGTCCGGTCCCAGTCACAGGAGGCACCTAACTTCCGTAATTGCTTCAGGATAATACCTCCGTGCTCCTCTTTCCATTCCCAGGCGTGCTCCAGGAACTCTTCCCGGGTCAGGTCGCTTTTTTTGATCCCTTTCTGTGCCAGTTTATCCACCACTTTGGCTTCCGTCGCGATAGAGGCGTGGTCCGTTCCCGGTACCCAGCAGGCATTTTTCCCTTGCATCCGTGCCCGGCGGATCAATATATCCTGGATGGTATTGTTCAGCATGTGTCCCATATGGAGTACTCCGGTGACGTTAGGAGGAGGTATGACAATGGTGTAGGGTTCCCGTTCATCCGGAACAGATTTGAAGAAACCATTATCTAACCAATACTGATACCATTTTCCCTCTACGTCTTTAGGGTCATACTTACTTGCAATTTCCATAATTTTATTTCTCTGTAATGATAGTGTCTTTTTATTATTTATTTTCCGGAAGAAGATTCCGGAAGAATGGAGCAAAAGTACAAAAAAACGATGGAACAGGGTGGATATGACTAAATAAATCAGTCGTCTGTAGGTCAGGAGGGTGAAGAAGATTATACACCGGACAGGAAAGACCAGTTGCCTTGGCTAAGTATAGCTTTTCTATCATAGAAATTTATTTTTATATATTCACCTATTCACCTTCTCATAACCCGCTGAATCAAAGGATGCTACGGTGAACACCTTGCTAAAACAGGTATTCACCGGGTATTCACCAGAAGGGAAAGGTATTCACCCGGTATACTTTTTAGTTGAAACTCCGGTAGTTTATTATTCATAACTAATGGGCCATCATTTCTTTGATACAGAAAAACTATTGCTACCCTCTACACCCTGGCGTCGTGTTATGCCTACCTTTTCATGGATCAGGTATATACCTTCCGGCGCTACCCTCTACACCCTACGGATAGTTTGTGCGCTACTCTACAGAAAAATGTAGGCTGTATGGTAAAGAGGATGAATCAATAGTAGGATACTTTGTTCAAGGTGAATACTTAGTGAATATCCGGTGAATACCTATTTTGGGTAAGGTATTCACCGTAGTAGGTTTTGATTCAGTGGGTTATGGGAAGGTGAATAGGTGAATACCAAAAAATAAATTTACAGGGAGAAAATGATGTTGAAAATGATCCTGCCGGAAACATTTTTATAAAAGCGAATCTGTTTCCGGCGGTTCGCCTTCTATTTTTTCCTTTTCATCTGTAGCGTGTCTTATTATGGAGGGGTATTTTCTATATTTGTGAGTATGTTGGATGAAGTTAAGGTACAGAATAAGTTATGTTAGTAACAAAAAAGAATGATTGGTTAGTAGGGTTGATCGTATCCATTCTGGTGACGGTCTTTGTGAATTTTTCTCTTCTGATGCGATTGTACGAATATTCCAGTAAGGGTGGACTGGACCCTTTTGGCATGCCTTTGAATGTGTATTATCTCTATTTTGCGTTAGGATGGTTTTTTGTTTTTGCTTTTATCATTTTTCAGATGGCTGTCCGGTTAGCCCGGCTGGGTGATCGTATTTTTAAAAGGAATGAATATAAAGTGGTTCTGTTTATGATAGGGGTTACCGCGTTGTTTGCCTTTTTATTCCTTCAATTATATCCGGTGCTGCAAGGCGTATTTGTAGAGAATGTAGTGCAGGAACAGATGGTGGCGAAGGGGCTTAAAGGGAAACCCGGTGGAATGGTACCGGATGGAATGAGGCCGGATCCGGAGTCTGACAGGCCTTTTCCTCCCGGTCCACAGATGCAGGAGATGCCGGATCCGCATATCCCGTTTTTCAAACCGATGCAACCGCATCCTTTTCCACGTCCATTGGTGACAGAACATTTATTTGTTTGGATTACGATCATTTTGTTGGTGTTGCTGATGCGGATGTTATATAGTCGCCAGCAAATGTTATTGGAGTTTGAACAACTGAAAACAGAGAAACTGCAGACTTCCTATAATGCGTTGATGGGACAGATCAACCCTCATTTCTTTTTTAATTCATTGAATGGCTTAAATTCGCTGATCAGGGGAGATGAAAAAGAAAAGACGCTGGCCTATTTAGATGAACTCTCCAACGTGTTCCGGTATATCCTTCAAAGTAATAAAAAAGAATTAGTTACTTTAGGGGAGGAATTACAATTTGTGAAAGCATATACCTATCTGTTGAGTGTTCGTTATGAAGGCAAACTGTTTTTTCTATTCAGGCAGATACCCGCTATTTGCTATGGGAGCTCCCTATATTAAGTGTTTTGCCTTTAATTGAAAACGCGGTGAAACATAATGTGATCAGTAAACAATATCCGCTGGAGGTGGATATCTATACGACTGAAGAGGATATGTTAGTGGTCTCCAACAAAGTGCAACCGAAAGTGGAGGAAAGTGTCAGTAGTGGGATCGGCCTCAAAAACCTATGGGGACGTTACCGGATGCTAACGGGTAAGGATCTCTATATCTCGAACCGGAAGGATTATTTTAAAGTATCCCTTCCGTTGATCAATAAATCTGTTTAATTAGTAGTATCTAAAGAATGAGAGCTGTTATTATAGAAGATGAAACCCCTGCCGTCGCCAGTCTGAAAGCCGTATTGGAACAAAATAAGGTTGCCCGGATCGAGGTGGTCGCAGCGTTGGAAAGTATAGAGGAGAGTGTGGAGTATTTTCAATCCTTTCCTCAGCCGGATATTATTTTTATGGATATTCATCTGGCGGACGGGACTGCCTTTAAAATATTTGAACAGGTAGACATTGAAGCACCGGTTGTTTTTACTACGGCCTATGATGAATATGCTTTACAGGCTTTTCAGGTAAGTAGCATTGACTACCTGCTGAAACCAGTGACTGTTGCTTCATTAGAAAGAGCATTGAATAAACTGAAACTATTTGATACGGAAGAGAGGAAAGCACATGTGATGCGGACGAATGATACGATCCGGGAAAGAAATAAAGTAAAGAGTTTGTTGGTGATGCTGGCGGATAAATTTTATCCGCTTCCGGTAGATACGGTCCTCTTTTTTTATACTTCCAATGAAAAGGTCACAGCCTTTACTACAGATGGCAGGCAACATCCGGTCGACCGTACGCTGGATGCGTTGACCGGCCAATTGGATGAGCATCTGTTTTTCCGGGCAAACCGGCAGTTCATTATTTCCCGGAAGGCAATCAAAGATATTGATCTCTGGTTTGGTGGCCGGTTATCTGTGAATTTGTTAGTCCCTGTGCCGGAGCGTATTGTGATCAGTAAAACGAAATCTCCCTTGTTTAAAAAATGGATTTTGCAGGAGATTGAATAGCGTTTCCATTTCACCCTTCGAAAAAGGTGTTTCACCGCCCAGGTTTAGCCTCTCACCGACCGTTAACCTTTCTTTACGGTTGTTTTCCATTACTTTACTTCCGTAATAACCAACTAAGGATAATCAATATGCTGAAATGTATCACATTTGAAGGAGATGCTTCCTCGCTGAATGCGTTGATGGGGTATTTTGAAAAGCTGGATAAAGCGTTAGCGGATGTCAACAAAGTCCTGCATAAAGAACAGATGGGGCAACCGATCTTTGTGAAAGAGGGGAGTAAGATTATCCGGGTACGCCGGGAGGAGATCCTCTATCTGGAGGGGTATGGAGATTATGTAAAGATCCACCGGACTACCGGTAAACCCCTGTTGTCTCAGATCAGCCTGAAACGGTTTAATGCTTGTCTGTCCGGTAAAGATTTCTGCCGGGTTCACCGCTCGTATATTGTTGCTATTTCACAGATTAATTATATTGAGCGCAAACGGATCCATATCGGTAATGAACTTATCCCGATCAGTAATTCTTATCTGCCTGTCCTGATGGACCAGTTGGCTCTCCAGGAGTAAATGAAAAAACAGTGCCGGCTTTTGCTAATGTAAAGATGCTAACCTGTACATCTTTTATGGAGAGTAACTTGGTGGCACATGCACAAAGAGTAGAACCAGACGTAACCACATCATCGACTAAAAGAACATGGTTGCCCTGAATGGTTTGTTCATTTTTAATGGTGAACAACTCCTGCATATTATTCCACCGGTCATATATGTTTTTCTTTACCTGCGAAGTCGAAGCGATCTCCCGGTACAAAATATCTGTACGGACCGGGAGACCGGAAACCTGCCGGATCCCTTTGGCAATATATTCCGCCTGATTATATCCCCGTTTCCTTTGCCGTTTTTTGTGGAGAGGAACCGGAATGATGAGGTCTATATGTTTAAATAAGGGTGAATCGGCGAGGTCATGCCAGCTTAATTTCCCTAACAGATAAGCCAGTTCTTTATTGCCGTGATATTTGAAAGAGTGGATCAGTTTCTGCACTTTGTTTCCCTTTTCATACTGTAGGAAAGCAGTTGCCTGCTGTATGTCCACTTTCCCCAGGAAAAGCTCATAGACCGGATTGTCTGTTTTTTATGAAAATGCGTATAGGGAAGGTCATACAGGCAACTCAGGCAGATCTGATCTTCGGTTTTGACTAAGGGAGTTTTACAGGTCAGGCAAAGGTCCGGAAAAAACAGATGAACCAGATCATTCAAAATCATCTGCATAATCCCCTGTTTGGAATAATTGTTTCAGGACGGGAATGATCTCTCTGCTTTCAAATCCCCTTCCGGTAGCAAAACGCAGTAATTTGGTAAAAACATCCCTTTCGTCTTTTCCTTTTGTTGTTCTTTTCTTATTTTTCAACAGATTCATAAGAATGGACTGGTATTCCTTTTCATCTATCTGTCCGATACTTTCTTCCCGTATATTTTCGGGAATGTTTTTCTTCCGCAGTTCGTAACCAATCTTTATCTTTCCCCATTTGTTGTAACGAAGTTTATCATTCACGAAACTTCTGGCATACCGGGATTCATCAATGAATTTTTCTTTCAGCAGGCGGCTGATGATCCGCCCGGACATCTCCGGTCCGGCTCCGGCGGAAGAGAGCTTTTTCTCTATTTCCTGTATGCATCTTTCCGCTGTGGAGCAATAGGCGGCCATGCGGTGTAGTAATTCTGCTTCACTTTTTTCTTTCATTTTTCAGCTTTGATCATCCTGTCTTTGCCGGGCAGGTCTTTTTTTAATTGTATGTTTTTATATCCATATATTTTTAACAGGTCCACCACTTCTTGTCCAAACATCCCGTTGATCTCAAAATAGAGCGTTCCGTCTTCTTTTAGTTTCTCTCTTCCCAAAACCGCGATGGCCCGGTAGAAGAGAAGCGGATCCGTATCCGGAACAAATATGGCCAGATGAGGTTCATGATCCAGCACATTTTTTTCCATCTGTTCCTTTTCCTGGTGTAAAACATAGGGTGGGTTACTAACGATACAGTCCAACTCTCCCGGAATATCTTTTTTTGATCTTTGCGTATCCAGGATGTCGGACTCTATAAACTCAACGGTTACCTGATTTTGCTCTGCATTTTTCCGGGCCGTGGCTAATGCTTTGCTGCATATATCGACCGCACTGATCCGGGCTTCCGGCAGTGCATGCGCCAGACTGACTGCTATGCATCCGCTTCCGGTTCCTATGTCCACTAAGCGTGTCTCTTTTCCTTTTCTGTCCCGGATGATTCCCTCCACTAACTCTTCTGTTTCCGGCCGTGGTATAAGTACAGAGGGATTCACCTGAAAGGTAAGTCCGTAGAATTCGGTTTCTCCCAGAATATATTGGATCGGTTCGGATTGTTTCAGTCGGTGGAGGATCTCCCGGATCTCTTTTTTTTCCATCCCGGATAATTCCTTATCTTTGTTCATGAGAATCTGATGAGGGGATAGGCCGGTCACATGTTCTAAGATGAGACGGACAAAGCGTTGGATTTCATTTTCCGGGAAAAAAGGACTCAGGGAATCTTTTATAAAGGAAATGGTTTCAGTCATATACTTTGTTTTGTTACAAAATTAATAGATTTAGGCGTATAATCAAACCGGAAGCATGGTAGTAGATAAAAAATATATGGCCCGGTGCCTGCAACTGGCGAAAGGAGGGCGGGAGAATGTGGCTCCCAATCCAATGGTGGGTTGTGTCGTGGTGCACGACGGAAAAATAATAGGGGAAGGATTTCACCGGAAATGTGGAGAGGCCCATGCAGAGGTGAATGCCATTGCGTCCGTAAAGGATCAGTCTTTGCTGAAAGATTCCACCCTCTATGTCAGTCTGGAACCCTGTTCCCATTATGGTAAAACACCTCCCTGTGCGGAATTAATCATTCAAAAACAGATCCCCCGGGTGGTGGTGGCTTGTCTGGATCCGTTTCCTGCTGTTTCCGGAAGGGGAGTCAACATGTTACGGGAAGCCGGAATAGAAGTTGTTACAGGGGTCATGGAACAGGAGGCCCGGGAGTTGAACCGGATTTTTATGGTCAGCCATCTGTTAGGACGGCCATATGTTTTGCTCAAATGGGCGCAAAGTGAGGATGGGTTTATGGATATCCGCAGAAAGGACCGTTCTGTGCCCGCGGTTTGTTTTTCCACTCCGGAAACATCCCAAACTATCCATAAACTGCGGTCGGAGTATATGGCAATTATGGTTGGTTATTGTACGGGTTTATTGGATAATCCCTCTTTAACGGTCCGGTCCTGGTCCGGCCGGTCTCCGGTAAGGGTGCTGGTTGACAGAAACCTGGATCTTCCTCCGGACTCTTTTTTACTGGATGGAAGTGTCCCGACCATTTTATTTACTGAGCAGAAAAAGCAGGACCGGAAAAATGTCAGCTATATCCCCTTGGATCCGGCGTTGCCTGTTTTGAACCAGGTACTGACATTTCTCTATTCACAACAGATCACCTCCCTGATGGTGGAAGGAGGAAGCCGGTTACTGAGTTCTTTTCTACAGGAAGACCTGTGGGATGAGATTCAGATCGAGACTGCCCCTCTGTTTCTTCATGAAGGCGTACAGGTCCCATGTCCCGGCTGGAGGGAAAAAGCGGTTCCGCTTCCCTCTTCTTCCTATCATATCCACTTGTTAACGAACCCGGTGAACCGGATGGACCGTTTTGGGCATACGGACAGACTACAAAACAACAGAATTGTCACTAAAATTTTATAAATATTCCGGCTGATAGGGTATAAAGCCAAAAATGTTTCTACTTTTGTGCTTTTATAGGAATACAATGAATGGTTTCAATGAAAAATAAAATATTACTATTTCTGACAGGGGCTGTTTTCTTCGTCTTATCTTCCTGTTTAAATTCAGATGATACTTCCGTAACTGTATCTCTTAGTGATGCACAGATAGCTTCTTTTAAACTGGCAAATGACTCTATTGAAGGGATCGGGGATGTGGTTTTTACCATTGACCAGATCGAAGGGAGGATCTTCAATCAGGATTCCATGCCTTTTGGTACGGAGATCAATGAATTGCTGGTGATGTCCCTGACCTACACCGCGGGTGGGGTCTACAATGTGAACCTGACGCCGGAAGCGACCGGGGAAACCTACCAGTGGAATGGCACGGATTCTGTGGATTTTTCCGAACCTGTCCGGATCACCGTGACAGCGTATGATGGAATCACCACTAAAAACTACCTTGCACAGATCAATATTCATACGGTTGTTCCTGATTCTATGACATGGGGCCTGCTGGCTGAAAATGTGTTAGGAATAGCTGCAAAAGAACAGAAAGTGATCCCCTTTGAAGTGGATGGTGTGGAAAATTATTTGATGTATGTGCAACCGTCTCCGGCCGGAAATGGTTATCAATTATATTCTTCCTCTGTGAACGATTTGAAAAGCTGGAGTCAGTTATCCCTGAACGGTTTGCCGGAAAGTGGTCTGATCCTTTCACAGATCACCGCATTTGAAGGAGAATTGTATGTGCCGGCAACAACAGGTATTCTTTACCGCTCTGTCGATGGCCGCAACTGGTTTGCTTCCGAAGAGAATACTCCGAACGTGAAAGCGTTGTTAGGAGTGGTCAGGGAAGGATTGAATCAACCGGCTGTCCTGGCTACTATTATAGAAGAAGATGGAAACTTATATTTTGCCGGTATGAATGAATCGCAGGGCTGGATCAGTGATCCGGAAACTTCGGCTGTACCTGCCGGATTCCCGCTTACCGGATTTGGCAGCATCAGTTACCAGGCGATGTATTTTGAGCGGTTGATGGTTGCAGGAGGAAAGGATACGGAAGGAAACTATCTGAATTCATCCTGGGGTACGATGGGAAATGCTACTACCTGGATCCTGCTCACAGATGAAAAATCAAATTATTTTGAAAAACGGTCCGGTGCCATGCTGGCTAAATATGATGATATGTTTTTCCTGATGGGGGGGCATTGACGCTTCCGGTAAGGCTCTTAAAGATATATATTTGTCGAAAGATGATGGAGTCGTGTGGAGCTTGTCTGACACATTAGTGGTCTTCTCACCGGAATATCCGGCAAGAGGATACAGCTCTTTAGTGGTAGACAAGGACCAGACCATGCTTATTTTCGGAGGAAAAACGAGCGAGCAATCAGACATATTGGACGAGATCTGGCAGGGACGCATAAACCGGTTAGGTTTTGCTAAATAAGAAACGCTGATCGCATATAATTTTATGGAGGATCCTGCGTTATAAAAAGATGTAGTAATAAACATGTAAGGGTATGACTTCAGCTTTTTTTCAACGCATCCTATGGATTATGGCTCTGGCGGCAGGATCTTTTTTTGTTGCACAGGCGCAGGAATATAAATATGAGATCGGTGGTATGGCCGGCGGCTCCTTTTATATGGGGGATGTTAATAAGAACACCTTCTTTAAAGGAATGAATCCTGCTTTGGGTGGGGTTTTCCGCTATAATATGAATTTCCGTTGGGCGTTGAAGGGTAATCTTACCTGGGGACGTGTTTCCGGAAGTACGGAGGGGCTGGATAATGTTTTTCCGCTTGGTGCTCAGGCTTCATTCACCCGTGACCTGATTGATCTGGGGGGACAGGCTGAATTTAATTTTTTTGCTTATAGCGATAAGTATGCTTTTATGAACACCAAACGGTATCCGCCGTAAGTTCTTTTCGGATAGGGCGTGACTGTTGC
>JAJQEE010000041.1 GCA_021201865.1 Tannerellaceae bacterium
GATTCCTTTTCCCCGGTTTTCCATGTGGAAAGAAATGAAGGTTTCCCGTGCGGCTACCAAACGATTTTATAAAGGAGGTACGTTGACTTTTTTCCGCTTGCAGACCTTTTCTTTTTTCTGTTTCTTATTTTCTGTTATGCTGGCTGTAATCGCCGGATTATATGGAAACCCTTTATTAGCAGGAACTGCTGTTTTTTTATATCTGTTGCTTTACCTGACCAAAGCGATCATCCTGAAGAAATCTGCGCGTATGTTAAACCAGAAACCTTTAAGTGCCTGGTTGCCTGTGCTGGAAATTGTATTACCTATCTTTAATGTATATGTACGGATTTACCGGAAGTTCCGGGGCAAAAAAGACTTTACGTTCACAATGGGGCGATGATCTATTCAAAACGAATACTTCGTGCCGGATCAATTTTAGTAATGAGATAAGATGGGCCAAGCATCATAAGCATGGATGCTGTTAATGTGCCAATATTCAGTAGAATAAGGGATAAAATATTCAGATCTACAGGAACAGCATTTAAATAATAGGTAGAAGGATCTAACGTCAATATCTGAAATTCAGACTGGATAAAACAAAGGGAGATCCCGATCACATTCCCCCATAACATTCCTTTTCCAATCAGGAAAAAAGAAACATACAGGAATATTTTACGAATACTGGTATTATTTTCCCCTAATGCCTTCAGAATACCGATCATATTCGTCCTTTCCAGAATAATAATAAGTAAACCGGAGATCATCGTAAAACCAGCTACTGCAAGCATTAAGATCAGAATAATCACCACATTCATATCTAACACTTCCAGCCAGTTAAATATCATGGGGTTTAGTTCTTTGATCGAACGTACATAAAATGAGTTTCCGTTACGATCCGTTTTTTCAACCATATCGAAATACAGATCTTCCGTTATGTCGTCTAACCGGTTATAGTTATCCACCAATAATTCCAATCCGCTTACTTCATCCTTCTCCCAGCCATTCAACCGGCGAATCTGTTTGATATCCCCGATCACAAAAAGTTTATCATAATCCAGAAATCCGGTTTCATAGATCCCTGATATGGTGAACCTGCGTGCCCGAATCTCTTCCTGCACAAAATAGGTCAGGAATGAATCTCCTGTTTTTAGTTGGAGCAAATTGGATAAATATTGGGAGATGATCACACTGGTACCTGTGTTTTCAGGATCAATAGTAAAAATCTCTCCCTCCTTCAGATTCTCCTGAAAGAAGGACCAGTCAAAATCCTCAGCGATACCTTTGAGAATGATCCCCTGAAAATCAACTTCTGTTTTTAATATTCCCGGTTTGGTCGCGAATTTTTCGATATGACGGATACCCGGATAGGAGTGCAGTTCTTCTAACAGCTCGTCACTAATCGCGATAGGGGCGGTTTCATAGGAGGTATTGTTGTCAAAGTTGGAGATTTGGATGTGGGAGCCAAAACCGATGACCTTATTACGTATCTCCTTTTTGAAACCGATAATGATCGCTACGGAAAGGATCATCACAGCCAATCCCAAAGCAATGCCAACCATCGCTATGCGCACAGCAGGAGGGGTGACCTGTTTATCACCTTCTTTACTGAAATGGATTTTCTTTGCTATAAATAATTCGAAATTCATTCCATTACCCGACCCGGATAAGCTTCCAAAGCCTTTGAAAGAACGACTAATGCTTTAGCCAGATCTTCTTTTTTTAATACATATGCGATCCGGACTTCATTTTTTCCAAGTCCGGGAGTCGTATAGAATCCGGAACCGGGAGCCATCATGATCGTCTGGCCTTCGTAATCAAATTCACTTAAACACCACGCACAGAATTTATCTGCGTCATCCACCGGTAGCTTGGCAACCGTGTAGAATGCTCCCATGGGAATAGGAGAATAACATCCCGGTATTCTGTTGAGTCCGTCTATCAGGAATTTCCGGCGTTCTACATATTCGTTGTACACATTCAACATATATTCTTCCGGTGTATCTAATGAAGCTTCTGCAACGATTTGTCCTAATAGGGGAGGACTCAGACGTGCCTGGCACCATTTCATAACATTCTCTTTAACCATTTGGTTCTTGGTAATGATAGCTCCGATGCGGATGCCACATTCACTGTAACGTTTGGAAACGGAATCTACTAACACTACATTATTTTCAATCCCTTTCAGATGGAAAGCTGAAATATAAGGTGCTCCTGTATAACAGAATTCACGGTAGACCTCATCCGAGAACAGGAACAGATCATATTTCTTTACGATATCCCGGATCTGGTCCATCTCTTTCTGTGTGTAAAGATATCCTGTCGGATTGTTTGGGTTACAGATCAGGATGGCTTTTGTGCGGGGAGTGATCAACTCCTCAAATTTCTCTACGGAAGGAAGAGCAAATCCTTCGTCGATAGAAGAAGGAATGGTTTTGATCACAGCACCACTGGAGATGGCAAATGCCATGTAGTTTGCATAAGCCGGTTCCGGCACAATGATCTCATCTCCCGGATCCAGACAGGCCATGAAAGAGAAAAATACAGCTTCCGATCCTCCGGTGGTAACAATAATATCTTCCACCCCTACATGGATATTGAATTTGGCATAGTACTGTACCAGTTTCTCCCGGAAACTCAATATGCCTTCACTGGGAGAATATTCTAACACATTGCGATCTATATGTTTAAGTGCATCTAACGCCACCTGGGGTGTCGGAAGATCCGGTTGTCCGATATTCAGATGATATACCTTAATTCCTTTTGCCTTAGCCTGATTAGCCAGAGGAACTAATTTTCTGATGGGCGAAGCAGGCATGCTGACTCCCCGTTGTGAAATACTGGGCATTTTATATTATTTAGTAAATATACTTATCAGATAATTTGTAAAATGCCACAAAATTAGCGTAAGTTGTAGTATAATGCAAATAAATGAGGGGATTAAATCCCCGGAGGAGGAGAATCTTTACTGGCATGCATGGTGGAAACAAATGCATTCGGATCAATCTCTTTTACTTCATTTTTCAACCGGGGCAGATCTTTCCGTTCGGCAATCGTAAAAATGATCTCTCTTTCTTTTCCTTCATACATTCCTTGTCCGTGGAGGAAGGTTCCACGCATCCCCATCCGGTTCACGATCAGATCTTTTATCTCCTGTGTTTTAGGAGAAACAATAAATACGGCCCGGTTGGGATTTTCTGTCTGGAACATTTCTACGATCTTTCCATACACAAAAATGGCAAACCACGAATACAAAGGTACGGCCCAGTCCTGGAAGACGGCTAATCCTAACATCACGATGGCAGAATCAAGTAGAATGATGGTATTGCTGACTTTCAGATTGGAGTTATTGGCAATCACACGGGCTAACACATCTGTTCCTGCACTGGTGCTATGGGCTCTGAAAATGCAGGTGACTCCCATCCCTAAGATGGCGCCTCCGTAGAAACAGGCAATAAACCGGTCGTTCTCAACTAATGGGTTATCTCCCAGAAAATAGGCCAGCGTATCTGTAAAGACAGAGATCAGCAGAAAAGTAACGACGGTTTTGGCACCGGAACCAAGTCCGATCTTTTTCATCGCCAGGAATAATAACGGAATATTAAAACATAAGGCTGTTGCTCCCATGGGCAAACCTTCCGGAAAAAAAGAGAATAATCCTTTTGTTACATGGTGAATGACAATCGAAATACCATATACACCTCCCGGTACGATCTTGAAGGGAGCCAGAAATACGACATAACTTAAAGCCTGCAGGAAGGCACCGACCACAATAAGGGAATAATCTACGGTATTTTCTCTTACCCGGTTTTTAGAAATAGTTTTTTGTTGATGGGGTTTCATGTTTTGCTGCGCTTTATAAAACGCTGCAAAGGTATATAAAAAAGAAGAGATTACAGCCGGAATGTGTAACCTCTTCTTCTATATATTTTATTTAGAGAATTATTGTCTCTTAATAAGCAGCTAAGTAAGTATCAGGCATAGAACTGATGCCTTTTTTGATGTTGTTGTTGTGAGTTACGTTCAATAAGATCACATACTTACGATACTGCTCAGGGGTCAACGTATCTTTCATCAATTTCAGGTTGCTATATACAGCCTGCTGCATTTTTTTGTCTTGTTTTTTCTTCCCTGCGCGAAGACTTGCTCTCTGCATTTCGATGAAATACTCATTAATGTTAGCTACATCCTGCATTTGTGCTGATGTTAATTCCAAATACTTTGCTAATTTTTCTGTATTAGCAGCAAACGGTTCTTTACTAACTTTGTTGCTCTGGGCAAAACTCATGGTTGCACTTAATAATACGGCTGCAACTGCCAAACCTAAACTTCTCATAACACCTAAAACCTTAAAATGTTAAACCTAAAAAATAACCTAATAACCTTAAAAAGATAACTGATGCAACCCGTGCATCTCTTAAACAATCTTTTTGTTTCTAATTCTGATACAAAGATATAAAGATGTTTTATAACATTGTTATTTAACAAGCTAATAATTGTTAATAAATTGTATATTTATGCTAATGAAGCGTCTTTGTAATCTTTTTTGTAATATTAGTCCGGTTTTTGTACCAAAAAGATAGTATGATCAAATACCAATAGCTTGGTATAAATCATTCGCTGCTTTCTGTTACATGGATACAAAGTAAAGAATAGAGGGACATTCCGGCAAATGAGATAGATAAACAGTTAAAAAGAAACGACCAAATCATCTGTTCTTTCGATTAAGTGAATAATTTATTCTTTTCATAAGCGGGTTTTGACAGAAATAGATAGACGATCAGGGATATAAAACAGAGAATGCCTCCTGAAAAGTATGCGGTAGCCAAATTGTAGTGAGTCGCGATGTAGCCAGCCAGTAGCGTGCCACTTCCTACTCCTATATCAAATGAGGTGAGGTAGGTGGAAGTTGCCGTACCCCGTAGATGAGCAGGAGCAACATTGACGAATATATATTGAAAGGCCGGCACACTTACACCGAAACCGATCCCGATCAGTAGAGAAGATAGAAAAAAGATAAGAGAGGTATGGAGCAGGGAAAAAAGACAAAAAGAAAAAGCCAGGCCGAGTATGGACCAGACTGAAACAACATGTATCTTACCCCGGTCGATCAATTTACCGGAAATGATTCGGGAAATTCCTACACCTGCTGCCATTAATATGAAAAAATAACCGGGATGGCTTACTCCAATCTCTTTACCGTATAATACCACAAAGGAAACGATCATGCCATAAGGAATCGCAGTCAAAATATAAGAGAGAGCGGAAGGGATTGCTTTGATCAATATGAAACGATCCAGGGAAAAAGGCGGCCTCTTGACTTTTTCTCTCACCGGATAGTCTATGAATAGAACGGTGATCAGACCAATAAAAGCAGTGAAGATAGCGGTTATGATTAACGGATGAAATCCGGCTCCTTCATATAGTGCTACGGCAAGTACCGGAGCTAAAGACATGGACAGGTTAAGGGTCAATCCATAAAATCCCATCCCTTCACCTCTGCGCCGGGAGGGAATCACATCGATGGTGATCGTGTTCCCGGCAACGGATGTCAGCCCCATGAATCCCCCCTGGATAAAACGTACGATCATAATGGCTGTGATAGTGGTGGCGTACAAATAACCTAAGAACATCAGGGAGAACATAAAAAAAGCAAAAAGATATAATCGCTTCCGGTTGAATGCGTCTACTATATAACCTGAAAAGGGACGGACACATAACAATCCTAACGTATAGCTGGATAACGCCATACCTACGAAAGAGGCATCAATCTTCAATTCTTCCACCAGATAAACCGGCATAGTAGGCATAAGCATATAAAATGCAAAGCTCATAAAGAAATAAGAGATGCAACATTGAATAAAATTATGGTTCCAGAGTATAGGCTTTTTTGAATTCATGGGTGAACTGTTAAGCGAGTTCGCTTAATTCTAACCAGCGCATGGTCTTTATATCAATCTCCTCGATTACCTGCGTGATCCGTTCTGATTTGATTAAAAGTTCTTCATTGGAAAGAGTTCCGCTGGACATGGCTGTTTCGAGGTCTGCTTTTTCCTGTTCCAGTACCGGAATCTCTTCTTCCAGTGCTTCAAACTCTTTTCTTTCCTTGAATGATAGTTTCTTTTTGGTGTCAGAAGTGTTTTTTGGAGCCTGTTTTTCCGGAGTAGGCTTATTTTTTGCCTGTAGGGCTGCTTCTGCTTCTTTTTCCAGTTGTTCCTGCGCTTCTTTCCACTCTCTGTATTGAGTATAATTTCCCGGAAAATCTTTTAATTCCGCATTTCCTTTAAAGACAAGCAGATGATCCACTACTTTATCCATAAAATAACGGTCATGGGAAACCACGATCGCACATCCTTTAAAGTTTTGAAGATATTCCTCCAGTACATTCAACGTTACGATATCCAGGTCATTGGTCGGTTCATCCAATACGAGAAAGTTCGGATTTCTCATCAACACAGTACATAAATGTAATCTGCGTTTTTCCCCGCCGCTAAGTTTATATACATAGCTGTGTTGTTTTTCCGGAGCGAACAAAAAGTGATTGAGGAATTGGGAAACTCCTAATTTTTTCCCATCTCCCAGATCCACGTATTCTGCAATATCCTGTACCACATCGATCACTTTCATCTGTTCGTCAAACTGCAACCCATCCTGGCTGTAATAACCGAATTTTACCGTTTCACCGATATCAAAACAACCACTATCCGGCTCCACTTCTCCAATCAGCATTTTGATGAAAGTGGATTTACCGGTACCATTATTTCCAACAATACCCATTTTTTTCGAAACGGGCAAACGTGTAATTGAAGTCTTCTACTATTTTGAGTGTATCAAAACGTTTGCTTACATGCTGAGCTTCAAATATCTTGGAGCCAATATAGGAAGATTTGACAGTCAGATTCACATTCCCATGATCCCGCTGTTGTTTAGCCTTTTTCTCTAAGTCGTAAAAGCATCAATCCTGTACTTGGCTTTGGTTCCTCTTGCCTGAGGCTGGCGGCGCATCCACTCCAGTTCTTTCCGGTACAGATTATTCGCCCGTTCTATTTCCGTATTCAGGTTTTCCATACGTTCCTGGCGTTTTTCCAGGTAATAACTGTAGTTCCCTTTGTACTGGAATATCTGCCGGCAATCTATTTCAATGATCTCATTACAAACCCGGTCCAGAAAATAGCGATCGTGAGTGACCATCAGGATACTGATGTTTTGTCTGCTCAGATAATTTTCCAGCCATTCGGTCATTTCCAGATCCAGATGGTTGGTAGGCTCATCCAGAATGATCAATTCCGGTTCTGTGATCAGGACATTGGCTAAAGCAACCCGCTTCAGTTGGCCACCGGATAATTCTTCTACTTTCTGATCAAAATTGGTGATCTTGAGTTGTGACAGAATCTGTTTGGCGCGTTGCTCGTAGTCCCATGCTTTTAAGGCATCCATTTGATGAAGCAGATCTTCCAATGCCGCATGATCTTCTGTGGCCATTGCTTTTTCATATTCGGCGATCAGACGAACTGTTTCATTCGGTGAGTAAAAACAAGCCTGCAGGACCGTCAGACCGTCAGGATAGGAGGGAGCCTGTTCCAGGTAGCCCCCCCGCAGCCCATTCCGGAAAACAACAGAGCCATTGTCGTAATCCTCTTTCCCGGCAATAATATTAAGTAAAGTTGTTTTCCCGGCACCATTTTTTGCAATAAGACCGATTTTCTGTCCCTGAGCGATACCGAATGTTATATTTTCAAAGAGTATCAGGTCTCCGAAACTCTTTGTTAATTTTTCAATTTGTAAGTAGCTGACCATCTTAATTAGTTTCCTGCCTTAAATAGGAGTACAAAGATAGGCAAAATTAACAAGAATTTAGTACGTGTTTGGGAGTCGCTTCAAATACTTATAACAGCATTCTCTTTCTATACTGACCCGGGCATTCTCAAAAACGGGAAGGAGGTACTGTCTACCTTCCACAAATATAGCAAATAAGAAGGTAGGAGATCCGTTTCTTTCTTTATTAACAAAAATCATGCTACATTTGTATTCTCTAATTATAAATAAAGAAAATAGTTCATGAGTATATTTTCAAAGTTATTTAAAAAGAAAGAAGAAGTTGAGGCTGGATCCCAGGAAAGCAGAGCGGAAGAGTTTGTAACTCTTATCCGGGTCTATTATCAATCTGTGATGGCTGTTCAGTTAGGTATTACTAATCTGAATATATTAGCAGATATGGCCTTGTTCAAACGGATGCTGAAAATCCCGACACAAAGCAATAAACTTGGATTGGCAGAGAAATCACGGGCCCGTAAGATCCTAATGCAGGAATATGGGATGAATGAGAATTTTTTTAAAGAAATAGATGCTTCCGTAAAGAAGAATTGTAGATCCCAGATGGATATTCAAACCTATTTTTTTAAGTTTCAGGGTTTTTGTAATGATCTGTTTCAACTGATCGAAACGCAAATGTCCTGGAAATTCAGGCTATCTGTGCTATTTAAGAAGCTTCTATATGGAATGACCGAAAAGACGATCCATGATATTGTGACTAAGTCGGAATGGAAGGATGTGAGTGTGCAGAAAGCTGCCTGGAGTATCCGGAAATACAAGGAATCATTAGGTTTCTCCGAAAAATGGATGACTGATTTTGTTTATAATGTTATTTTGCTTGCACGAAAAGATGCGAAAAAGGGCTAAGTTCATCTGAGAGATTTTATTTAGTGAAGCGTATCTGGTTAAGAAGCTTTTCCGTCTGTGGGATGAGTGCTTTGAGGTCATCATTATAGATCACATAATCGGAACGCTCTTTTTTTATTTCGTCCGGTAGTTGATTTTCTATTCTACGAAGAATATCCTCGCGGTTGCTATGATCCCGTTGTATGATCCTTTTGATCCGGGTTTGCAAAGGAGTGTATACCATGACTGTATGGTCAACGAACTGATCAAACCCTGACTCAAAAAGGATAGCCGCCTCAATCACACACAGGTCGGAATGTTGGTTTTGCGTCCAATGGATGTAGTCTTTTGCTACCTCCGGGTGAATAATGCCGTTCACTATTTCCAGATTGTCCGGATCGGTAAATATCTTTTGAGCCAAAAATGGTTTGTTAAGACCTTCCGGTGTATACACTTCTCTTCCGAACTGATGCGTTAGCTGTTGTCGGATAACAGGAGAAGTTACCGTCAGTCTTTTGCTTTCTTCATCTGCTATATAGACAGGAATGTCCATTAATCTGAAAAGCGTTGCGATGACTGATTTTCCGCTACCGATCCCACCGGTTAGTCCTACTTTAATCATTCTCTGTGTTTTTCTCTAAGATAAATTCAATTCTGCCCGGGCTGAGAGTAATCGTCTGGATCCAATCCGGTTTTTGGGTCAATTCCACAGGAATATTTCCGGATACATACTGTTCCAGGGATTGATAAGGAATTTGTATGGCAAAATCTTCTTCTGTAACCTCTTTAAAACGGGAAAGGGGAACCAGGCAATTCACTTTTATCTCAGCGGGAAATGCCCGGATCGTATATTCACGGGGGATACCAGTAAAAGTAACAGGTATTTCCAGTGTTTTTTCTGTAAATTGTTCAATAGGGATGCTGATGGATATATTTCCCGGTTCAATTTCAGTACCCGGTATTTTTTGTAATTGCAGGATCCGGTTCACTGTTTTATTCACCTTATTTATTTTAGTATAGACGGTTTTTATTTACAGTAAAGTATCTAATACGGCACTACTGGAATATACATCTACCGTTGCCGGTGTGATCAATATTTCTCCGGATATGGAATAACCAGGTTCCGACTGGATATCTCCGTGAAAAACAACAGGCAATGATTTATGAAGGCGTTTGCTATAAGACAAAGAAATTTGCTGAGGTTCAAAACTGATCAGTTGCGTACTGGCCATCAACTGTTTGAGAATATCACTTTCGATCTCCCGGGATTCTATCTGAAAGATGCCGTTCCCCTCGGACGTATTTTTCATGTCCACTTCAACCGAAGCGAATAATCTTCCGAACGTATAATTCAACAGTACGGTTCCTTTGTCTCTTACATGGGCTGTTATTTTCTCCGGAAGCGTTTCGGTAAATGCTATATCAGGAGGAATATTCTTATAGCGTACCGGAATAGAGATATTTATATCATATTCCTGTTGAAGACTTTGCAGCATCCAGAAACCAAACGCTAATAGTACAAAAGCCAAAAAGACTAAAGCTTCTCTCCATTGTTCAGGGATCACAGAAGCTTTAATCTTCATATAAATAGACTTGAAGAAAGATGTTTTATTTTCAAGCCGGGCCATGTTATTCGTTTTTGTTACTTAGGCTGCGCATCTTCTGAAGATGCGAATACAGAGGTCTTATCAATTTTGATATGTACTCCATTTGCAATATCGATCACCATGTAGGTATCACCGATCTCTTTTATCTTTCCATAAATACCACCGGCTGTTACCACTCTGTCGCCTGTTTTCAAAGCTTCACGGGATTTTTGTATTTCTTTCTGTCTTTTCTGTTGTGGACGGATCATAAAGAAATAGAAAATACCAATGATGACAACCATCATAATGATCCCGGAGAATTGAGATGCACCACCTCCTGCCGGAGCCTGAAGTAAAATGTTGAGTAAACTCATCTTATATCGTTTTATAAATTAATATTTCTGACAGATCACAAATGTAAAGAAAAAATCAATCTTTCAACAGGATCTTTTCACTTTTTAATTCATTGACAATAGAATCCAGAATACCATTGATGAAAACTCCACTCTTTGGAGTGCTATAGTATTTGGCTGTATCGATATATTCGTTAAGAGTTACATTAATCGGAATCGTAGGGAAGGTCATGATCTCAGCCAGGGCAATCTGCATAATAAGCAAATCCATGTTAGCTATACGTTCTGTTTCCCAGTTTTTCATATGCTTATCAATCTGTGTCCGGTATTCACTTCCATGCAATAAGGATTCACGGAACAGTTTAATAGCGAAAGAGCGGTCTTCCAGGTCTTTGAACATCGGAAGCAGAGGCTGTTTGGCGCCTTCCGCCTCTTCAAAACGTTTGATCGTTTTCAGAGCGAAAGTTTCTACGATTTCGATATCATCGTTCCAGTAAATACTTTTATCTTCCAGATATTCTGTCACCATTTCATTTCCGCAGATGACTTTTTTAAATATCGCACGCCAGAATTCCTTGTCAGCTTCATAGGAATCTTCCGTGCTTTCCATATAGACCTGGTAAATATCAGATGTCAGGATCAGATCCAGAATATCTTTCACGAAATCCATGTCATTGCTCCATGAAAGTTTCCGTTCTGTCACATATTTGATCAGGGATTCGTTCTCTGCCAGTTGTTTTACGAAGCGGTTATTTACTAATTTCATGTTCGGATTTAACTCCGCTTCGAAAGGAAGATACTTATGTTTTTTACTGTCCAGTTTCCGGTCCTGCAGGTTGGTTAAATCTATGATAAGAAGTAGAAAATAGTGATATAAGTCATATGACTTCTGCAGACTGAAGAGTAATTCATTTTCCGCAACTTTGAGATCATTACTACCGTTCTGATAATACGCATAGATTATCTGAAGCACTTTAATGCGGATCAATATTCTGTTAATCATCGTTTGAAGGAACCTATTGTTTTAAAATCAGCTGCAAAGGTAGTCAATCTTTAGCAGAAAAGAAATTCAAGTCTGTTATTTTCCTGAAACAGGTCTGTTTTTTTCAAAATCATTCACATTCAATAGATTTTAATAGGTTAAAATAGTTGTTATTTAAAAAAAATGCACATATTTGAAGCAAGAGTGATAAAATAAAGGTGAGGTTTTTATAAAGAGAATTGCTATCATGGAAGAATCAATAAAGAAAGCACAAACAGAAGGAGGAGATAAGGAGATTCTTTATTCCCGAGCTATAAAGGCCGGAAAACGAATCTATTATCTGGATGTAAAGAAAAATCTGAAGGATGATCTGTTTTTAGCGATTACGGAAAGTAAAAAGGTTCAGCCGAAAGATGGATCGCAGGTCACATTTGAGAAACATAAAATATTTCTTTATAAGGAAGATTTTGAAAAGTTTATGGAAGGTATGACCGATGTAATCGATTATATTAAAAAGACACGCGAGGAGAGGCCGGTAGAAAAAGAAATACAGCCGGAAGAGCCTCCTAAAGATGATCTGGACGAGATCAAACTGAATATTGAATTCTAAAATAGAATAATAAAAAACGAACGGTTTTTCTTATGACATCATTAAAGAAAAACCGTTCGTCATATTTTATAGGTAGTCTTCTCCAGATTAACCTATCTCCTACCGGATTATGCCGGCTGTATTGCTTCTGTAGGGCATACATCTGCGCACGTACCACAATCAGTGCAGGTTTCAGGGTCAATTACATAGATATCACCTTCTGAAATTGCTCCAACAGGACACTCGTCGATGCAAGTACCACATGCAATACAATCTTCGCTAATTAAATAAGCCATTTTCTTAAACGTTTAAATTGATAACTATTAGTTGGTGCAAAATTAGACCTTTATTTGTATTTAAAAAATATATGGACTCATATTTTCTTAAATCTTCTTTATTTTTGCAATAACTTTTTCACTTTTACGTTTTATTCAAAACTGAATATACATTGAAACGTCTGATCCTTATAATATGTTTAATTAACTGGATGGTTCCTGAAATGACGGCTCAGAAGGAGCGGGTTAAGAATCAGCCATATGCAGATCTGAAACCCTTTCATCTGGGTTTTCATGTAGGGTTACATGCACAGGATCTGATTCTGACTAACACCGGGATTTCTTCGGACGGAGAGATCTGGTTTGCGGAAATACCCTCTTATTCTCCGGGCTTTAGTGTTGGAATTATCGGAGACATGTTACTTAATCCATATTTTAATCTGCGTTTTACTCCGACCGTACATTTTGGGGATAAGAATGTTACCTTCCGGGAATATGAAACCGGGGAAGAGTTTTCCACCTCTGTGCGTTCCAATTATTTTATGCTGCCTCTGGATCTTAAATTCAGTGCCGTACGTTTAAATAACTATCGTCCTTATCTGATCGGAGGCGCCTATACCTCTTTTGATCTGGGACGGAAAAAGGGAAATCCGTTATTGATGAAAGGAATGGATTATGGTTTGTCTATTGGATTGGGATGTGATATCTATTTACCCTTCTTCAAACTATGCCCGGAAATACGTCTCTGTTTTGGATTAAAAGACCTGTTGGAAAAGGACCGGTCTGACCTGATTGATCCTCAGGAATGGAAATATTCAAATTCACTCTCCAAAGCGACTTCCCGCATGATCGTTTTTACCTTTAATTTCGAATAAAATATTCAATATAGACATAAGCTGCCGGGATCGCCATCAGGACACTATCAAATCTATCCAGCATACCTCCATGCCCGGGAAGGACTTTCCCCGAGTCTTTTACTCCCAGTGTGCGTTTCAAGAGTGATTCGACTAAATCTCCCCAGGTGGCAAAGATGACAATGGTTGCGGAAAGACAAAGCCAGTTTAACCGGCTGATTTCCGGCTCATACCAGGCAAATGCCTGGGACCCTGCGAGAACAACTACTAAACCACCAAAGAATCCTTCCCATGATTTCTTGGGAGAAATACGTTCAAATAGCCTATGTTTACCCAACATACTGCCAATCACGTAAGCCCCTGTGTCGTTCAGCCAGACAAAAATAAAGATGGCCAAAACAAACAGCGGAGAGTACAGACTGTCTCCCGGCTCTGTATACTGGGTGGTGGTAATAAAGTTTAATATAGAAAAAGAACCGGCACAATACACCTGCGGAAGCAGATTGATCGCCCAGTTATTCACCGGATTGGATGCTTTATAGTATAATTCCGAGATGAGTGTGTACATCAGAAAAAGCAAATAGGGGAGGAAAATATCACCGCTGGTGTAGCCATTCGCATACAGGAAACTGGCCATAAATAAGAATGTTCCTCCTAATACGTTTAAAGGACGGGTGGTTTTGATCTCTTCGTTATGTTGGATTAATCCATAGAACTCCCATAAAGTAAGTCCGACAATAATACTGAAAAGAATAAGAAAGGTAAAGGGATGATAAATGATGGCACCAAATAATACGGCGACAAAGATGATCCCGGTGATTGCTCGCTTTATCAGATTTTTCAAAATGACCTGTTTTCTATAGATTAACGTTGTGGATGCAAATATAAGTAATAAATTGAAATACTTATGAAAGCGTTTCCAACTATATATTTAATAAACAGATTCGTAAAATAAAAAAGCCGGAAAATTCTTCTGGGATAGAAGATTTTCCGGCTTTTTATCATTTTTTATATCCTTCCTCCAACGGATGTAAGAATTTCTTATTCCGTATCCCGCGGATTTATATTTTCTGCCGTACTGTCATCCGGTTGAGTGACAATTGTGGCAGGTTCAGTGTCAGACACTAAAGCCGCTTGTTTCTCTTTTTCTTGCTGAGCGGACTTTTCCTGTTGGTCCAGTATTTCTTGTGTACGGGAAACCCAGGCACGTTTACCAAAGATCGCTTCCACATCTTCCGTATAGATTACTTCACGTTCCAGAAGAACCTGTGCCAGTTTATTATGTCCTTCCGAATGTTCCAGCAGGATCTTTTTCGCACGCTCATATTGTTCCGTAATAATTCGCTGTACTTCTTCATCAATCAGTTTGGCCGTATCCTCACTATAAGGTTTGGTAAAGCCCCAATCCTGACCCGATGAATCATAGTAGTTCAGATTAGGAAGTTTTTCACTCATCCCAAAATAGACAACCATGGCGTAAGCCTGTTTAGTCACTCTTTCCAGGTCATTGGATGCTCCTGTTGATATTTTACCAAGGAAGATCTCTTCTGCTGCACGTCCGCCCAAAGTTGCGCACATCTCATCTAATAACTGTTCCCGGGTAGTGATCTGTCTTTCTTCAGGTAAATACCAGGCGGCTCCTAAAGCTTTTCCTCTCGGAACGATTGTCACTTTTACCAATGGGTTGGCATGTTCCAATAACCAGCTGAGTGTCGTATGGCCGGCTTCGTGGCTGGCAATACTCATACGCTCATCTGCCGTCGTAATCCTGGAACGTTTTTCCAACCCTCCGACAATACGGTCAACCGCATTCATGAAATCATCTTTCTGCACGAATTTCTTTCCGTTACGTGCAGCGATCAATGCAGCCTCATTACAAACATTGGCTATGTCCGCACCTGAAAAACCGGGTGTCTGGCGTGCCAGAAATTCTGCATCTACACTTTCATCTATTTTGATTGGACGTAAATGAACGCCAAAAATCTCTTTTCTTTCATTCAGGTCAGGAAGTTCCACATGGATCTGACGGTCGAATCGTCCGGCACGAAGCAGGGCCTTGTCTAACACATCGGCCCGGTTGGTGGCAGCCAGAATGATCACACCACTGTTGGAGCCAAAACCATCCATCTCTGTCAGTAACTGATTCAGTGTGTTTTCACGTTCATCATTACTGTTCATGTTCAGGTTTTTACCACGGGCCCGTCCCACTGCGTCAATTTCATCAATAAACACAATACACGGAGCTTTCTCTTTTGCCTGTCTGAACAGGTCACGAACACGGGAAGCACCCACACCTACAAACATTTCAACAAAATCAGATCCGGATAAAGAAAAGAAAGGAACATCCGCTTCGCCGGCAACAGCCTTTGCTAACAGCGTTTTACCGGTTCCCGGAGGTCCTACCAGCAAAGCGCCTTTAGGAATTTTACCTCCTAATTCCGTATATTTATTCGGATCTTTCAGGAAAGAGACGATCTCTTCCATCTCCTGTTTTGCCTCTGACAGTCCGGCTACATCTTTGAATGTTACTTTACTATCGTTATCTTTATCAAATAAACGTGCTTTCGCTTTCCCTACGTTAAAAACATTTCCGGCGCCTCCTCCTGCACCTCCGGACATTCTCCGCATCAGAAAAATCCATAGAATAATAAAGAATATAAACGGTGCCATGGTAATGAAGACATTCCAGAATGTATCATCATCCACTTTGAAAGAAAGTTCCGCATCAATATGACTATCGTCTTTTATCTCTTTATAAAAATCAGAGACTTTATCGGCAGAGGGTATTTGAACGAGCACTTTGGGAGAATCACCCAACCGGGAGACATCCCCTTTAAAGACCTCACTGATCTGATCCTGTTTGACGGTCGCTTCCAGAATGTTCTTTTTGGATGAAACCACCCATTTGTCAAACACATTTTCCTGGGCAAGCCGCTGGAATTCGGTCCACCCCAACTCTTTAGTCACAGAGGATCCACTGGAAACATACAGACCAATAAGCATCAGGATAATGAATCCGTACATCCAATAAATATTGAAACGGAACATCCTGGGTTTATTTTCTTTAGGTGTCTTATGGGGCTTATTATCTTTGTTTTCCATAAATAATATTCAATGATTGTTAGTATTGGAAATTAATCAATGTCCGGAATCCTGACAACTTTGGCATCTGCCCAAAGGTTTTCCAGGTTATAGAACTGACGTTGTTCCGGAATAAATATATGAACAAGAACCGTGCCATAATCCATACCAATCCACTGGGCAAGTTGAGTTCCATCTGTTGATAATGGCTTCTCGTTTGCCTCTTTTCTGGCAAACTCCCATACCGAATCAGATAAAGCGGATACCTGTGTTGGAGTGTTCCCTTCGCAAATGACCATATATTGGCAAATGGCACCGGATAATTGAGTTAAATCTACGATTACAATATTTTTGGCTTTCTTTTCCTGTAAACCTTTTACAATAATATCTACTAATTTTTTGTTTGATCCATTTAACTTGTATTGAAATAATAATCAAGGGAGCAAATATACTTCATATTAATTTATTATAGACATCTTTTCTCTATAATAATTATGTATAGCCTTGATAAAATCAGAACAGAAGCCTATAGAAAATGTTTAATTTCATGGAAATATTTAGATCATTTTTTTGTAAGAATAAAAAAGCCTCTATCTTTGCACCGTAATTGAAAACGGAACTGTTTTGATTATTCAGATTGTTCTATGGTGTAATGGTAACACGTCAGATTCTGGTCCTGAAATTCCAGGTTCGAGCCCTGGTAGAACAACAAAATAAAACCTCTGTAAGTGGATACTTGCAGAGGTTTTTTGTATTATACCGGGTTTGTATGCAGGGATATGTTTCCTCCGGATCTGATTCTGAAACCAGAGATTATTTATACCGGAACCATTTCACGATCTCCTTAAGGCTGGGTTTCTTTCCGTACATCAGAATACCGATCCGGTATATCTTAGCCGAAAACCAGACAAAGCCTATCGCTGCTCCATATAGGAGGGTGACGGATATAAGCTTTTCCCACAGAGGAACATCAAAAGGAATACGGATCATCATAACGATCGGTGAAGTAAAGGGGATCATAGAACACCAGAACGCCAGTGGACCGTCCGGGTTCTCTAAACTGTATAAGCCTGCATAAAATGCGAAAAGCATGATGAAAGTGACCGGGATCATAAATTGTTGGGCATCTTCCGGATGCTCGGAAATAGCTCCCATCGCGGAAAAAAGCGAGGCATATAATAAATAGCCACCAATAAAGTAAATGACAAAGAAAAACAGGATCTCTCCTAAATGGATGGTTTGTAAAAACTGAAAGATCTCATTTCCCTGCTCCATCGCTCCATTCATATTTATAGGGGAATTGAATGGAGCGGCTCCCTGTTCCAGCAGGGCCGGATCTATATTACCTGCCAGGATGAACTGGCTACCGGTTAACAGGATCCCCGTAAGCATAGCCCAGATCACAACCTGGGTAAGTCCTACCAGCAAAACCCCGATGATCTTTCCCATCATCAATTCAAAGGGGGGAACGGAAGAGATAATCAATTCAATGATCCGGTTTGTTTTTTCCTCCATTACTCCCTGCATGACCATGCTTCCGTATATCATAATAAACATATAAATGATGAAAGTAAAAACACCCCCGACAATCGAAGCAACGACAGAAGAGGATAACTGTTCGGTCCCGTCCTGGGCCCACTTGACGGTTTGTATGTTAAAAGTGATCTGGCTCTCCTCTATGATCTTTTT
>JAJQEE010000118.1 GCA_021201865.1 Tannerellaceae bacterium
TTAAAAAGAGTCTGAAATTCAAATCTATAGGGGTATAATAACGAGGCTTAGACAAATATCAATATTAATTTTTGGAGTTGTATTACATTTTATATACTTTTGTTTCGTTTCATACATAAGTTAAAAAGAAGATGAAAACCTTAGTCCATACGGAGAGAGAAGAGATTGAAAATGTGATCCGGGCCTGTAAAGTCTGTTATGTGGGAATGGCAGATACGGATGGAAATCCTTATGTGATTCCTATGAATTTCGGATACCAGGATGGAGTGATATGCCTGCATTCTGCTCAGGAGGGGAGAAGTATTTCTATCCTGGAACGGAATCCAAGGGTATGTATTACTTTCTGTACAGATCCGGCGCTGGCTTATCAGCACGAACAGGTCGCCTGCAGTTACCGGATGCGTGGTTCCAGTGTTCTCGGCTGGGGAAATGTTGAATTTGTGGAAGATATGGAACAAAAAAGAGAGATGTTGAATATCCTGATGAAACAATATTCCGGACGGGAATTTACCTATAGCGATCCGGCGGTAAGAAATGTAAAGGTCTGGAAAGTGGTTTTGGGTGAAGTTACCTGTAGGGAATTTGGCGCTCCTCACCAAAAATAAAATAAATAGATTGTTGTAATAAAAAAATGAAGATGAAAAAATTAATTCTATTATTCGTTGCTGTATTTTCTTTTATAGCATGTGAAGGTCCTATGGGACCGGAAGGGCCTGCAGGTGAATCGGGGCTAAGCTACTGGTTTGTAGATGATTTTACGGTAAGTAGAAATCAGTGGTCTCTGGTAACAGATGCGGATGGATTAAATGCTCATTATGCCTGTGATGTGAGAATCGATGAACTTACCTGGGAAATGTATGATGATGCATTAATCAAATTATATGTTTTCTTAGATCCGGCCGATACGGATGCCGGCATGATTGAATTACCTGACATATATCCGTTTCAGGATATTGATGCAGGCAGAACCTATGATATTTACTGTGGAGCCATTTTATATGGGGGGCGGTGTTATATTTACTGTGAGATATAGTGATTTTGCAGATAATGTATTACCACCGACAATGAAATTTCACGTAGTTTTCGTTTATTAAATGCAACTCCGTAATAATTTTTAGTGTATTTTTGCAGTTCACACGAATACAGGAAGATGCAGGAACAAAACAAGGGGTTGAGTCAGACGGTGGACCGGCTTTCGGAAGAATCATCGTATAGACAATTATTCCACTCCTACAGAGATGGGGAGGCGATGCCTTCAGGAGAGCAATTGAAAAAAATTGTGGACCTTTGCCGTGCTATTCTTTTTCCTGGTTATTACGGAAATGCCCGTATCAGTAAACAGACGATTCGTTATCATACAGGTGTAAATATTGAAACACTACACTCTTTACTTACTTCTCAGATATATGCGGGTCTCTGTTTCTCTGATCTGGATTGTGAAACCTGTCCGGAAGAGAAAATTTTCGCAGAGGCAGAGAAACTGTCCGAAGCTTTTATAGAAACATTACCGGAGTTGCGCCGTGTGCTGGCAACAGATGCGGAGGCAACTTTTCATAATGATCCGGCTGCAAAGAATGCAGGTGAGATCATTTTTTGTTATCCCGGGTTCCGGGCGATTGTGAATTACCGGATCGCTCATGAACTGTTTTTGCTGAACGTTCCTTTTATTCCCCGGATGATCACTGAAATGGCCCATTCGGAAAACGGCATTGATATTCATCCCGGTGCGGTGATCGGAGATCATTTTACGATTGATCATGGTACAGGTACGGTGATTGGAGAAACCAGTGTTATCGGGAATTATGTGCGTATTTTCCAGGGGGTTAGTCTGGCCGGAGAGAAGATCCTTCCGGATGAGAAGGGGAATGTGGCCCGTGGAATTCCCAGGCATCCGGTTCTGGAAGATCATGTAACGGTCTATTCCAATGCTACTTTATGGGACGGATCCGGATCGGCCGGGGGCAACGATCTGTGGCAATGTCTGGGTCACCCAGGATGTGCCTGCGGAAGAAATAGTCAAACAATCGTGTTCAATTGAAAATTGAAAATGATATAACTTAATAGAAAACTAAAATATTAACTGACGTTGATAGTCGATATTTATTCTGTGGAAAGAATGTAAAAGTATCAATTATCAATTGTCAATTGTCAATTAAAATAATGGCAGCGACATTTGAAATGGTGGCCAAGACCATGTACGGTCTGGAAGAAATATTGGCCGGAGAGCTGATAGCCTTAGGAGCCAATGATGTACAATTGGGTAGAAGAATGGTCTCTTTTACCGGGGATAAAGAATTGCTTTATAAGGCAAATTTTCATTGCCGGACCGCTCTGCGGATCTTAAAACCAATCTATCACTTTAAAGCGAAAGATGCGGATACGGTTTATAAAGAGGTAAAAAAGATCCCATGGGAAAACTATATTACCTTAGACAAGACTTTTGCTATTGATTCGGTCGTCCATTCGGAAGATTTTAATCACTCTAAATTTGTTGCTTACCGTACCAAGGATGCCATTGTGGACTATTTTATGGAGAAGGAGGAGAAAAGACCTTCTGTCCGCGTAAATAATCCTGATCTGTATATTAATATTCATATTTCCCACAATGACTGTACGATCTCCATCGATAGTTCGGGAGAAAGTCTGCATAAAGGGGGGTACCGGGTGGAACAGACGGAAGCGCCTTTGAATGAAGTATTGGCTGCCGGTATGATCCTGAAGACCGGTTGGAAAGGAGAATCCAATTTTATTGATCCGATGTGTGGTTCCGGTACGTTGCTTATCGAAGCGGCGATGATCGCGCTGAATATTGCCCCGGGTATCCACCGGAAAGAGTTCGCTTTTGAAAAGTGGGTGGACTTTGACCAGGAGATGTTTGACCGGATCTATAATGATGAGAGCAATGAGCGTGAGTTTACGTTTAAATGTTACGGTTCTGATATTTCGACCGCTGCAATAGAGATCGCTCAGAAAAATGTAAGAAGTGCAGGACTTGCCAAATATATTGAACTGAAAGCAATGCCTTTCCAGCAATATACGGAAATCCCTAAACCTGCCATTATGGTTACCAATCCTCCTTATGGAGAGCGCATTTCTTCCCGGGATCTGATGGGACTGTATAGTATGATCGGGGAACGGATGAAGCATGTCTTTACAGGCTGTGATGTATGGATCATCAGCTATAAGGATGAATGCTTTGATAAGATCGGGTTACGTCCGAATGAAAAAATGAAATTATTGAACGGCTCACTGGAATGTGAATACCGTTGTTACAATATTTTTGAAGGGAAGAATAAAGACTTCAAAAAGGCTTTGTATGAGAGGGAGGAGCGACCTTCCGGAGAAAGACGGGAGGAAAGATCCGGTAAGCCTTTCAGAAAGCCAGGCCGGCCGGATGGACCGATTGATTTTAAGACAGCTCGTTTGGATACTCCGGAAAGACGGTTCGCTGCTGCCCGTAAAAGGGAAGAAGAAGGAGAGGTGGAGGATTTCATCCCTGGTAAAAAAATATTCAAAGAAAAAAATATGCCGGTAATCCTAAATTTAAAGACAGTAAAAGCGATTTCCGTCCCCGTAAATTTTCAGGAGATGAAGATCGTCCCTTTAAAAAACCTTTTAAAAAGAAAGGAAGAAATGACTATTAAGAACAGTTGTTTAACTCTACTTTTAGTATCTCTTTTCCTGTTTCCGGTACACATGATGTCACAGCAAACACAATTAACGATCCATGATCTCATCCCGGGGGGAAAAACATATCCTGATTTTGTTCCTGCCACTTTGAAACAATTAAAATGGTGTGGAGAAGAATATATATATGTAGAAGGGAATGATCTGTTAAGTGCCCGCCCTGGTAAACCTGCCCAGGTGATCCTGTCACTTTCAGAGCTGAATGATCGTTTAGGAAAAGAGAAGGAAGATATCCGGCTATCCGGAATGCCGGTCTTTAGTGTTCCTTATGAAAAGGAACCAGTCCTTTCTTTTGTGGAAAAGGGGGAACGTTTCCATTATGATCTGAAACAGGGGGCAATTGTGGCCCGGTATACACTTCCGAAAGAGGGGAAAAATTATGAGTTTTCTTCCGGAAGTTCTTTCATCGCCTTTACGGAAGGAAATAATATTCGCATACTTTCACCGGATAACCGGATGATAGAGGTGACCCAGGATACTGCCAAACATGTGGTGTATGGGCAGGCTGTCCATCAAAGAGAATTTGGTATTTATAAAGGGTTGTTCTGGTCCCCTTCCGGAAAGAAACTGGCTTTTTACCGAATGGATGAAAGTATGGTCACAGACTATCCGATCGTGAATATCGATACCCGGATCGCCCAGGCGGAACCTTATAAATATCCCATGGCAGGAATGAAAAGTCATGAGGTGACAGTGGGTATTTATGATGTAGCCTCCGGTGAAACGGTCTGGTTAAAAACCGGTGAACCCAAAGAAAAATATCTGACTAATATTGCCTGGAGCCTGGATGAGAAAAGTCTGTATATCGCAGAGTTAAACCGGGATCAGAATGAATGCCGGTTAATACGATATGATGTGGCTACCGGAGAAAAAGAGCTCCAGCTATTTACAGAATCAAAAAATACCTATGTGGAGCCTCAACATCCGGTGCAATTTGTACCAGGCCATCCGGATACCTTTATCTGGCAAAGTGAAAGGGATGGTTTTAACCATATTTATTTGTATGATACTACAGGGAAGCTCCTGAAGCAACTTACCACTGGTTCCTGGGTCGTGACTGATGTATTAGGTTTCGATCCAAAGGGCGAAACCTTATTCTACCGCTCTACTGCTGCACATCCGGATGATCTTTCCGGAAATAGGACAGCGCTGGAAAACCATACATGGAAAGTAAACCTGAAAACCGGTAAACAGGAATGTATAACTCCAAAGCCAGGCGTACATCAGCTCTTATTAAGTCCGGATCGTACATACGCATTGGATATATTTTCTTCTCCTGCTGTTCCGCGGGAGATTGATTTGATTGATCTGAAGACGAAGAAGACGGTTGCGCTTTTACAGGCGGAAGATCCGTTTAAAAATTATACCCTTCCGGAAATCGAAGTAGGCCAGCTCAAAGCTGCTGACGGAGTGACGGATCTGAACTATCGCTTAGTAAAACCAGCCCGGTTGGATGCGGGGAAGAAATATCCGGTTATTATCTATGTATACGGAGGTCCCCATTCCCAGTTGATCAACGGTAGCTGGCAATATGGAACCCGGGGATGGGATCTTTACATGGCTCAGCAGGATGTGATCGTATTTACTGTAGATGGACGTGGATCAGCTAACCGGGGGCATGCTTTTGAAAGTGCGATTTTCCGTCATTTAGGAGTAAATGAAATGGCAGACCAGATCCAGGGGGTAGAGTTTCTGAAGACGCTTCCCTATGTGGATCAGGAGCGTATCGGGGTACATGGTTGGAGTTACGGAGGTTTTATGACTACCAATCTGATGCTTACCTATCCGGATCTCTTTAAAGTGGGAGTGGCCGGAGGTCCTGTGATTGATTGGAGCCAATATGAAATTATGTACGGAGAACGGTATATGGATCATCCGGAGGATAATCCGGAGGGATATAAGAATGCCAATCTGAAATTAAAGGCCGGTAATCTGAAGGGGCGTCTTCTTTTGATCCATGGTGATATTGATCCCGTTGTCGTTTGGCAACATAGTTTAGGATTCCTGAAAGCCTGTATAGAGGCAGATACCTATCCGGACTATTTTGTTTATCCGCGACATCCTCGCAATGTGATCGGAAAAGACCGTCCACATCTATACGAAAAGATTACCCGTTATTTTAATGATTATCTTTAGAAATTGATCATCACCAAAAGAGTTGGATATTCTTTTGGCATACAAATAGACTTTTGCTTTATGAATATTTTATTATTAGGCTCCGGAGGCCGTGAGCATGCATTAGCCTGGAAAATATCCCAGAGTCCGAAAGTAGATAAGTTGTTTATTGCTCCTGGAAATGCAGGGACTGAACAGACCGGAATTAATGTGGCTATCCATGCTACAGATTTTGATGCACTGAAAGATTTCGTAGTTTACAATGATATCCATATGGTTGTTGTCGGACCGGAAGATCCTTTGGTAAAAGGAGTATATGACTATTTCAAAAATGATCCGCAATTAGTTAGTGTTCCGGTGATCGGTCCAGGCCGGGAAGGAGCTCAGTTGGAAGGAAGTAAAGATTTTGCAAAGGCCTTCATGATGCGTCATCAGATCCCGACCGCACGGTATAAAAGTATCTCTGCCGGGAATCTCGAAGAAGGGTATCAGTTCCTTGAATCTTTGGAAGCTCCTTATGTCCTGAAAGCCGATGGATTGGCGGCCGGTAAAGGAGTACTAATCATTGATAGTTTAGAAGAGGCTAAAAAAGAATTACAACAGATGCTGGAAGGAATGTTCGGAGATGCCAGTAAAACTGTCGTAATTGAAGAATTCCTAGATGGTATAGAGTGTTCTGTTTTTGTTATGACAGACGGCATTCATTATAAAATACTGCCTGTCGCAAAAGATTATAAACGGATCGGGGAAGGAAACACCGGATTAAATACGGGTGGTATGGGGGCTGTGTCTCCTGTTCCTTTTGCGGATGATCTCTTTATGGAAAAAGTAGATGAAAGAATTATTCGTCCGACTGTAGAAGGATTAAAAGCAGAAGGGATCGATTATAAAGGTTTTATTTTCCTGGGACTGATCGAGGTAAAAGGAGAGCCGATGGTCATAGAATATAATTGCCGTATGGGGGATCCGGAAACAGAAGCAGTGATGCTTCGTGTGAAAAGTGACCTGGTTGAATTATTGGAAGGGGTAGCTCAGGGAGATTTGAAAGATCGTGTATTGGAAGAAGATCCGCGTGCTGCTGTTACTGTGATGTTGGTGAGCGGTGGTTATCCGGAAGCCTATGAAAAAAATAAAGTGATCAGTGGCCTGGAGGCTGTTTCTCCCGAAAGTATCATTTTCCATGCCGGAACTAAAAATGAGAATGGCCAGATCCTTACGAACGGGGGACGTGTGATTGCCGTTAGTTCGTATGGTGCGAATAAAGAAGAAGCGCTGGCGAAATCCTTCGCAGGGGCTAACCAGATCCAATTTGATAAGAAATACTTCCGTAGTGATATTGGATTTGATCTGTAAGCAGAGATGAGGAGTACAAGGAGGAGTTTTACTAAGCCACGTATCGTCTCTGATTTGAATACCTGCATCTATACTGTTCTGGTCTCCTTGCTTTGCTGGGTGGTCGGATATATATTCTCTGTGGGTTTTCCGGTGTATGGAGAGGTGACGGCTCCTCCTCTGTGGAATGCGATCTGCCGGGTATTACCTGGCAAACTCATCACGTATCTGATTGGTTTTTTCCTGATGGCAGGTGGAGCCTTTATGATCCACCGGGCTAATTTTGTCCTGATGCTGATCCGGGAAAAAACCTATCTTCCTTTTGCTCTCTATATTTTATTGATCAGTACCAATCCTGATTTTTTTCCTTTGACCTCTACCTCGGTAGGAGTCTTTTGCTTAATTCTGGCTATCTATCAGTTATTCATCTCTTATCATGATCCCGGAGCGACTTCAAATGCCTTTAATATTACTTTTATTATGGGTATTGGTAGCCTTTTATGGATCCATATTTTATGGTTCGTTCCCCTTTTCTGGTATGGGATGTACAGTTTTAAAATATTTAACCTGCGAACTTTCCTGGCTTCATTATTGGGAGTGGCTACTGTCTACTGGTTTCTTCTGGGATGGTGCGTCTGGACGCAGGATTTTACCCCTTTTACGATCTCTTTTCCTACTTTAGTGAAATTGCGGCTCCTAAGTTTTATGGATATTAATTGGGTGGACTGGATCGGATTGATCTATGTCTCGATCTTAACCCTGATTGCTTGTGTGAATATCATTACTCATGATTATGCCGATGCTTTGCGTACCCGGCAGTTTTTGTGGTTCCTGATCGTTTTTGCGGTATTAGCTTTCCTGCTATTTTTCTTTTATGAGCAATCTTCGGAAGAGTTTCTGGGGGTTGCCTGTTTGCCCGCTTCGATTTTATTAGCCCATTTTTTTACGCTTACTCATCATAAAATAGTTTTCTGGTTGTACCACTTTTCAGTCGTTTTACTTGTTATCTTATTATTTGTACGTTTATGGAATTTCTGATCAGTTATGGGTATATAGGTGTTTTTATTGCTTCTTTTCTGGCGGCGACTATTTTGCCTTTCAGTAGTGAAGTGGTACTGACGGGCGTCTTGCTTGCCGGGGCTTCCTATTGGCCATGTATGATCGCTGCAACAGTAGGGAACTTTTTAGGAGGAATGACCTGTTATGGATTAGGTATGCTCGGTAAGGTGGAATGGATTGAAAAATACCTGAAACTGGACGCAGTGAAACTTCAGAAGGTACAGGACTGGATTCAGGACAAAGGCTCCTGGATGGCTTTTTTTGTATTTCTTCCCGGAATAGGGGACTTTATTGCTGTTGCTCTGGGATTTCTCCGGGCTAACATCTGGATTGTCAGTATTTCTATGTTTTTGGGAAAGGCCCTCCGTTATTGGGTTTGGATGGAGTTTGTGTATAAAATTCAGGAATTTTTATAACTTTATCTTCCGGAACAACTTTTTAATAAAATGGAATTCAGAACTGTCATTACGATACCTAAGTCGCGATCCGGATTTTCCTATGAGGATCAGTGCATGCTGTTGGGTTCCTGTTTCGTGGAGAATATAGGGAATAAACTGGAAGAGAATAAGTTTACTGTAGATATAAATCCTTTTGGTACCCTCTATAATCCTTTATCCATTGCTACTTCGATCACCAGGTTGTTGCATCCGGAATCTTTTTCCTCCGGAGATCTGTTCCACCATGGAGGGGTCTATCACAGTTTCGCTCATCACAGCCGTTTTTCTTTTCCCTCTGAAGAAGAATCTCTTTCTGCAATGAATCGGAGGTTGTTTGTTTCCTCCGGGAATCTCCTGAATGCTACCCGGCTGATCATTACGTTTGGGACAGCTTTTGTCTACCGGTTGAAGAGTGATAACCGGCTGGTATCCAATTGTCACAAATTGCCGGAACAATTATTCATTAGGGAACTATTGACGGTGGAGGAAATCGTAAAAGAGTGGAAAGAGGTTTTGTTAGCGATCTGGGAACAAAATCCTGCCTTAGAGGTGCTGTTTACTGTGAGTCCGATCCGTCACTGGAAAGATGGGGCACATGCGAATCAGATTAGTAAATCGACACTTTTGCTGGCATCAGAAGAGATCCGGAAACTGTATCCCGGGAAAATTTCCTATTTTCCCGCTTATGAGATCGTGATGGATGAGCTGAGGGATTATCGTTTTTATGCAGATGATATGATTCATCCTTCCGGAAAAGCGATCGCTTATATCTGGGAACGTTTTATGGAATCCTACTTTTCTCCGGAAACAAAATCCCTTCTAAAAGAATGGCAAAATATCCAAAAAGCTCTCAATCATAAGCCATTCCATCCGGAAAGTGAAGCTTATCAATCTTTTATCACACAAACTTTGTTAAAGGCAGAACAGATTATGGAGAAATTTCCTTATTTTCAGCTTTCCGAAGAGATTGAATTATTAAGGACCAAATTGAATTGAACTATGGAATATACAGTCAGGCAGATAGCTGGTATCATAGGAGCCCAGTCTGATCTTTTTCCGGAGAAAAAGATCAGTATCCTTCTTACGGATAGCCGCCGGTTATCCTTTCCCGAGCAGAGTCTTTTCTTTGCCTTAAAAACGACTACTAACAACGGACATAAATATATCCGGGAGCTTTATAATCTCCGGGTAAGGAATTTTGTGGTAAGTGAAAAAGTTCCCGGAACAGAAGCCATGCCGGAAGCCAATTTCCTGGTGGTAAAAGATACACTCCAGGCCTTGCAAAAGTTAGCTGCTTATCACCGGAAAAGATTTCATATTCCTGTGATCGGAATTACAGGGAGCAACGGAAAAACGATCGTTAAAGAATTTCTGTATCAATTACTGCATAATGAATTTAATATTGTTCGCTCTCCACGAAGTTATAATTCCCAGATCGGAGTGCCTTTGTCTGTGTGGCAGATGAGTGGGAAAAATACACTGGGTATTTTTGAAGCTGGTATATCACAGCCGGATGAAATGGAAAAACTTCAACCGATTATTCAACCTACCGTAGGTATTATTACCAGTATCGGGGAGGCACATCAGGAAAACTTTCTCTCTTTAAACGAAAAGTGCATGGAGAAACTTACTTTGTTTAAAGATTGTGAAGCAGTCATTTATAATGCTGATGATGTCTTTATTAGTAACAGTATTGAAGCAGCCTGCCTATCCCATAAAGCAATTACGTGGAGCCGTACGGATACCGAGGCTCCCCTTTACATTGAGTCTATTCAGAAAAAGGAGACAGAAACTGTGATCTGCTGTACCTTATTAGGATTGACAATCACCTATGTGATCCCTTTTACAGATGATGCTTCTATTGAAGATGTCATTCACTGTCTGGCTTTGATGCTTTATCTGAAACCTACTACCGTTAATGAAGTAGACCGGTTTGCCAGATTGGAGCCTGTGGATATGCGCCTGGATGTAAAAGAGGGTACCCATAATTGTATCCTGATCAATGATACGTATAATTCGGATATTAATTCCTTAGATATTGCACTGGAGTTTCTCCAGACCCGTAGCCGGGGAAAGGGTATGAAACGCACATTGATCCTGTCGGATATTCTTCAGTCAGGCAATTTGCCTAAATCTTTATATAAGAAAGTGGCGGAACTGGTTCGCCGGAAAAAGATCGACCGTATTATCGGTATTGGCCGGGATCTGGTGGAGTATGGAAGTTCTTTTGACATGGAAAAGGAATTTTTCCTGACCACCGATCAGTTTCTCTCTTCACCCGCGATCCGGAGTTTTGAAAATGAAGTCATTTTGTTGAAAGGGTCCCGTCGTTTTCACTTTGAACGAATTTCGGAGTTATTAGAGAAAAAGGTACATGAAACTATTTTGGAGGTTAATCTGGATTCGATTATCCATAACTTCAATTACTATCGCTCCAGACTAAAACCGGAAACCCGGATCATCTGCATGGTGAAAGCGTTTGGATATGGGGCAGGTTCTTATGAACTGGCAAAGACCTTGCAGGAGCACCGGTGTGATTATCTGGCAGTGGCAGTAGCAGATGAGGGAAAAGAGTTGCGCAGACAGGGAATTTCCATACCTATCATGGTCATGAATCCGGAATTCAGTAGTTTTAATGTGCTGTTTGAAAGTTATCTTGAGCCGGAAGTCTATAGTTTTCGTTTATTGAATGCCCTGATAAAGGAAACGGCAAAAAGAGGGATCACCAATTATCCGATCCATATAAAAATGGATACGGGTATGCATCGTTTGGGTTTTCATGCGGAAGATATTTCTTTGATCGCCGGATTAATAAGAAACCAGAGTGGAGTAGAAGTACGTTCTGTCTTTACTCATCTTGCCGGTAGTGATACTCCTGATCTGGATTTTTTTACAGAACAACAACATGCCGAATTTAATCACATTTCCGACCAGTTGGAGGCGGAATTAGGATATCCGGTGCTTAAGCATACCCTGAATTCCGCAGGCATAGAAAGATTTCCTGAGTATCAGAAGGATATGGTCCGGCTGGGGATCAGTTTATATGGTATCAGTGCTTCCGGGGGAAAGGGATTGAGAAATGTGACTACTTTAAAAACTACGATTCTACAGATACAGAACATACCGGAAGGAGATTCGATTGGGTACGGAAGAAAAAGTTTTGTGGACCGTGATTCACGGATCGCTGTTCTGCCGATAGGATATGCAGATGGGTTGAACCGGCATTTGAGTAACGGCCGGGGAGAAGTGTTGATCCGGGGGGAACGTTGCCCGCTTATCGGAAATGTATGTATGGATATCTGTATGGTGGATGTGACGGATATAGATGCCCGGGAGGGTGATCCGGTAATTATTTTCGGAGAAGAGCTGCCAGTGACGGAAATCGCTGCTAAATTAGATACGATCCCTTATGAAATACTAACGACCATTTCTCCGAGGGTAAAAAGGGTATATTACCGGGAATGATTGTATATCTTGCACATTATGACTATTTTTGTGCCGAAAACAAAATAAAAAGGTATGAGTCATAATTTATTGAAAGGCAAGCGTGGTATTATCTTTGGTGCACTGAATGATATGTCTATTGCCTGGAAAGTGGCAGAAAGAGCAGTTGCAGAGGGTGCTGTTATCACATTAAGTAACACACCTATTGCTGTTCGTATGGGTGATTTAAACGCTTTGGGAGAAAAGTTAAATGCAGAGATCATTCCTGCAGATGCTACTAATGTGGAAGAACTGGATGAAGTATTCCGGAAATCTGTTGAAATATTAGGTGGTAAGATCGATTTTGTTCTGCATTCTATTGGCATGAGTCCGAATGTACGTAAGAAACGTACGTATGATGATCTGGATTATAGCATGTTAGAAAAGACACTGGATATCTCAGCTATCTCTTTCCACAAAATGCTTCAGGTGGCCAAAAAACAGGATGCGATCGCAGAATATGGTTCTGTAGTAGCTTTAAGTTATGTAGCTGCCCAACGTACATTCTTTGGATATAATGATATGGCAGATGCAAAAAGTCTGCTGGAATCTATTACACGTAGCTTTGGTTATATTTATGGCCGTGAGAAAAATGTACGTATCAATACCATCTCTCAGTCTCCGACCCCTACCACAGCCGGTAGCGGAGTAAAGGGGATGGAAGATCTGATGGACTTTTCCAATAAAATGAGTCCGTTGGGAAATGCGACAGCAGATGAATGTGCTGATTACTGTATTACTATGTTCTCGGATCTGACCCGTAAGGTAACCATGCAGAATCTGTTCCATGACGGAGGATTTTCAAGTATGGGTATGAGCCTTCGTGCTATGAATCAATATAGCAAAGGACTGGAAGATTATAAAGATGAGAACGGTAATATCATTTATGGATAATTTTAATTGACAATTGGCATAAGCTGATTTGGAATTGATGATGGACAATTGACAATTAAAAACATCTGCGGGGACATAATAGTTATGATATTATCCGGCAGGAAAATAAGAAGTGTTTTTATAAATAATAATAGATTCAATTGTCCATTGTCAATGCTCAATTAAAAAAGTATGTTACTGAAAATCTATCCTGAAAATCCCAACCGTAAAGAAATTGATAAGGTTGTGGAAGTTCTCCGTGAAGGAGGGCTTGTTATCTATCCGACTGACACGATCTATGCCATAGGGTGTGATGCCTTAAATGTTCGTGCGGTAGAAAAGATCTGTCAGATCAAAGGAATTAATCCTCAGAAAAGTAACCTCTCTATTATTTGTTCGGATCTGTCGAATCTGAGCGAGTATGCTAAAGTAAGTAATGCCGCTTTTAAGCTGATGCGTAAAAATCTACCCGGTCCTTTTACTTTTATTTTGCCTACCAGTAGTCAGCTACCTAAAATATATAAGAACCGGAAAGAGGTCGGTATCCGTGTACCTGATAATCTGATTGTCCGCGAACTGGTTCAGGAGTTGGGAAATCCCCTTCTTACTACTTCTGTACATGATGATGATGAGATCTTAGAATACATCACCGATCCTGAACTGATTTATGAGAAATATGCCCATCTGGTAGATTTAGTAATTGATGGAGGATATGGAGGCCTGGAACCTTCTACGGTCGTTGATTGTACCACAGATGACTTTGAAATTATCCGTCAGGGAAAGGGGGAGTTGATTCTTTAATAGATGCTATAAAAATCGGGTTTGATGCAGATTCCGACACGTATGTTCATTTCGTATTCTTTGTAGTTCAGCAAGCTATCTCCCCGGCCATTGAAAAAACGAGCAAAAAGGTATTGATTATGTCTTCGGGATACTTTGTAGGCGACGCTGAAGGTGGTGTTTACATTCCCAAACCCTTTTCTTGGATTTAATTCCCCGGAGATCCACCATTTCTCATTTGGAGAGAGATAGTTTCCGGAAATAGTACCTATTCCTCTGTACCTTATAAGATCTTTATTTTCTCCTCCGTCTACATAAGGAGCCCATAGTTTGATGTTCGTGGAGAAATTGGGGCTGAAAAAGTATTTCAAAGAAAAGCTAAGATAGTTCCAGCTCCGGGAATCTATGCTATCCTTGCCGTTGGATTCATGCTCAATCTGTATAAAAGTAGCTCCGATCAGTTTATTGTCTTTGATCAGATACTTTCCGATTCCTAAACCCGGATTAAAATTGATGTCCCGGAACGGACTGGAATCCGAATAAATATCCCAGAATGCCTTTTGGGAAAAAGTTAGATAAGCAAAGAAATTAAAAGGTAAATAACTTTTAGCGAGTCGCTGGCGGATACTAACCTGGAACATCGCATCTGCTGTTTTATTATTGATCTGCCTGTCCAAAGGAATGCCCGTAATAAAAAAGGCATCTTTGAATACGGCAAAAGCAGACAGGGAATCCAGCGTTTTTATGAGATCTTCTTCTGATATGTCATATTGTCTTTTCTCAATATGAAATCTTCTCTGTAGACTTCGTTTGACGCTGCTATCCGGCTTTGCCGGAAGATCATTTTTTCCGGTTTCTTCTCCATACAGATGGAAGAAAAAGAAGGAGAAGAGGAAAAGACAGAATATTTTTCCTGTAGAGCCTGCCATTCTTTTCTCATTTTATACAAAGATCGAATTTTAGAGGAAAGAATGGTGTTCCAAAATTCTGTATTATTGGTTTAAATGTAGTATATATCTATTTGTTAGCGCACAGATGACACAAGCCAAAAAAGATAATTATAAAATCATTATTAAATAAAAAGTCTATGCTCATCTGTTCTATCCCCGTATCCTCTGTGTGCTAATGTTTCCTGTTTAGCAAACTCCACTGGAAACATCCGGGTCGGAAATATTATCCGGATTTTGTTTGATCTCCGATGGATTCTGTGTTTGCGTTTTCTTCATATTTTCTTTAGAAGCCTGTGAAGGCTGGTTGGAAACATCTTCCGGTTTGCCTGTTGGCATTGTCTTTTCTGTATTCATAACTTCTTTGTTTTTTTAGTGATTATCTATGAATTATCTTACAAAAAACAAATAAGTATTTTAGATGGTTGAGTTTACTCGCTGGCTGAGAAGAAAAAGATTGAACAATAAAAGATAATAAAACTCAATTAAAAATATCCAGGATATTCTCTTTGTCTCCCCAATATAGATGTGTATAGCTGGCTAAAGCATTTTTATATCGTAGCAGTAACGTATTTACCCGGGTGCCTCTGGTATTATATTGATTAACTTCACCAGGCAATAATTGATCTATCTTTGAATAGTGGAATTCATGTCCGGTAAGGGAAAGGCCTTTATACCGGAATTTCCGGTACCCCAGCGTTAGTTTCATCTGTTCCATGGTCGCTTTCTGGTCAAAAATACCCACCATGGGATATTCTTTCCCCTCTTTATCGGTGATGGAGCGGGAAAGATACATCATCCCTCCACATTCTGCCCAGACTTTTCCTCCCTTCTCAATATATTCCTGTATACTTTTGTGCATGTCCCTATTTCTACTTAATGTTTCCAGGAATAGTTCCGGATATCCTCCGGGTAGATACACCAGATCTGCCTCCGGTAGAATAAGGTCTTTGAGAGGACTAAAATAAATTACTTCTCCTAAAGCACGTAAACGAGTGATATTTTCGTGATAAATAAAGTTGAACGCCTCATCCCTGGCAACTGCAATTTTGAATGTTCCGGAAGGTCTATCTTCAAAAGAATAAGAATAAGACGAAGTGGTAGTGGTTAAAGTAAGTAGCCGGTCTACATCAATATGATTCTCTACAAATGTGGCTGCCTTTTCAGCAAAATCATCAAACAGGAAATCTTTATCCATATTCAGACCCAGGTGGCGGGAGGGAATCTGAAGATCCTTTTGAAGCGGTAGCCATCCCAGTGGCTCAATACCTGTTTCCTGACAGGCTTCTTTCAGATAATGATAATGGCTTTCCGAACTGACGAAATTGAAGATCACACCTACTACTTCCAAAGAGGAATGGAAGTTCTTAAATCCATACAGAAGAGCGGCGGCCGAATAAGCCATGGATTTAGCATTGATTACCAAAATCACAGGTATATGAAGTAGGGAGGCAATTTCAGCACTGCTGCCCTTCATTCGCTCATATCCATCGAATAAACCCATTACTCCTTCTGTTACACAGACATCTTTATGGAGGCTATGTGTATGGAAAAGTTCCCGGACATGTTCGTCAGAACTTAAAAAAGTATCCAGGTTATAGGATCTTTCTCCTGATGCAAGATCGTGGAATTTCGTATCAATATAATCCGGGCCGCATTTGAAAGGTTGTACTTTTAATCCCCTGTTACGCAGGCATCTTAATAAACCCAGCGTAAGAGTTGTTTTTCCGGATCCTGAAGCTGTAGCTCCAATGAGAAAACGAGCATATGTTTGCATCTGTTTCATTTGCCTGATTGGTATAGGCAGGCAAAAATACAGGTACTTTTTCTAAAAACTATGAAATATATAAATTTACTTTATCTTTGTGTTGCTTTGGTGATGTAACACGGCGTCCGCCGTTTGCATAAAAGGGAATCCGGTTTGAATCCGGAACAGTGCCCGCTACTGTGAAACCAACTATCGGAGAGAAAACTCATACCACTGACGGATCACTAAACGTTGGGAAGGTCCCTCTCCGGGTGTAGTCAGGAAACCTGCCAGGCATAGTATTAATATTGTTTTCCCGGGGTCAGGAGAACTATTAAAAAAGATATAACCTAACATATATGGACATGTATCCTTATTGACAGTCTTCCTCTGTCTTGTCTGATCCTGTCAGACAGGTTGGGTTGTATGTGGATATGCTGTCCGGAAACCAGCGATAAACAAAAAAATAATATGACAATGAAACCCCTAAAAATCCTTATGCTGATGGTTTTGGCAGCCTTTTCTTCTATTCATGCACATGATCATGGTAATTTTAAAGGTATATCCCTTTTTTCTACGATGCAACCCGGAGATAAAGCGGCTCTATTAATGGTACATTTTGGAACGAGCCATGAAGATACCCGGGCGTTAACGATTGACAAAATAAATCAAAAAGCAAAAGAGTCTTTTCCGGAGTTGGAAGTCAGGCAAGCCTGGACCTCCCGGATTATTCTGAGAAAAATGAAGGAGAGAGGAGTACACATGCCGGATCCGGTAACTGCCCTCCAACAATTGAGATCAGAAGGATATACCCATATTCTGGTACAGTCTTCCAATATTATCGAAGGGATTGAAATGGAATCTCTCCGCCGGGAAGTAGCAGAAATAAGTCCGGTGTTTAAAGATATCCGGATCGGTAATCCTTTATTATATACACCGGATGATTATAAAGCTGTGATCGAAGCGTTGATTCAACGGGTCGGTACTGATAAAACGGTAGTATTCGTTGGGCATGGAACCTATACCCCCGCTACTGCACAATATGCAATGTTGGATTATATGCTGAAAGAAAAAGGGTATTCACAATTGCATGTCGGGACAGTGGAAGGGTATCCGGGTATGGAAGAGGTCGTTGCTCAATTGAGTGAGAATGGAGCGAAAGAGGTGATCCTTCTTCCGTTTATGTTTGTGGCGGGAGATCATGCTAAAAATGACATAGCCGGGGAGTGGAAAGAGGAACTGGAAAAAGAAGGGTTTCAGGTTTCTGTTCTGTTAGAAGGGCTGGGAGAAAATCCGGGTATACAGGATCTTTTTATGGAACATATCCTTTTTATGACTGGACATAAGATGTTGGATATCCGGGGAAAAAAAGAAAGAGTATGCGCAGGGAAAAGAAAAATACTAAACAAACCGGAATAACAAACAATATGGCAACAGGTAGGATCATAGTAGCCGGGATAGGTCCGGGTGCTGAACAGGATATTACTCCCTCTGTTCTGGAGGCGATCCGTACATCAGACGTAATTGTCGGATATAAATACTATTTTCAGTTTATTGCTTCTATCCTTGCCCCGGGAATCCTATGTATAGATACGGGAATGAAAAAGGAACAACAACGGGCAGAAGAGGCTTTCCGGTATGCGGAAGAAGGAAAAACAGTCTGTGTAATTAGTTCAGGTGATGCCGGGATCTATGGAATGGCCCCTTTGATCTATGAAATGAAGAAAGAGAAACAAAGTGAGATCTCTGTTGAAGTGCTGCCGGGCATCAGTGCTTTCCAGAAGGCTGCTTCTTTATTAGGAGCACCGGTTGGCCATGATTTCTGTGTGATCTCTCTTTCCGATCTCATGACTCCCTGGGAGAAAATAGAGAATCGCATCACCGCAGCAGCCTCTGCTGACTTTGTGACGGCTGTTTATAATCCTAAAAGTAACGGTCGTTACTGGCAGTTACCCCGTTTGAAGGAACTTTTCCTGAACCATCGTTCACCGGCAACTCCTGTAGGATATGTGCGGCAGGCAGGACGGGATGAGCAGGAGGTGACGGTAACCACATTGAAAGAGTTGGATCCTCAACAGATTGATATGTTTACGATTCTGTTGATTGGAAATTCCCAGTCCTATTTTCTGGGGAAAGACCGGATCATTACTCCACGAGGGTATTACCGGGAAAGTGAGAATAAAGAGATGGGCGTCGGACAGGATATTATGATCCGTAGTTTCCGCAAAATTGAAAGTGAGTTAAAAAACAGAGAGATCCTGTTAGGAAAGAAATGGGCACTTCTGCATGCGATCCATACCACTGCGGATTTTGAGATGGAAAATATACTCTATGCAGATATAAATGCAGTGGAAAATCTTTATCAGGCCTGCCGGAATGGTGAAATCCGTACAATTATTACAGATGTAACTATGGTAGGTTCCGGCATCCGGAAAGGAGCGTTGAAACGTCTGGGAATAAAAACAAAATGCTATCTTTCCGATCCCCGGGTAGATCGGATAACATCAGAAAAGGGAGTTACCCGTTCACAGGCCGGTATTCGTTTGGCTATGGAGGAACATCCTGATGCTTTATATGTTTTTGGAAATGCGCCAACCGCTTTAATGGAATTGTGCGAAGGTCTCCGGAAAGGAAAGGTGAATCCGGTTGGAGTGATTGCTTCTCCTGTAGGATTTGTAAATGTAAAAGAGTCTAAACATATGATTAAATCTTTTTCCGGTATACCTAAATTAATCATAGAAGGCCGGAAAGGAGGAAGTAATCTGGCAGCGACATTGGTAAATGCCATCCTTACTTTTGATGATGCTGAACAATTAAAACCCGGCAGAGATGTCTGAAATAAAATTCATTGTTATCGGTATAGATGATCATCCCAGGCCCTGGTTCCCTCCGCATGTAAAAGAGATGATTCAGTATCATTCAGTTTTTTCCGGAGGAGTGAGGCATCAGGAGATTGTCAGCTCCTATTTGCCGGAAGGATCTCGTTGGATACCTGTCGTAACCCCTTTGGATGAAGTATTCCGGCAATATGAATCCTGCCGGGAAGTTGTCGTATTTGCTTCCGGGGATCCTCTCTTTTTCGGATTTGCCAATACCATACGGAAACGGCTTCCTACAGCGGAAATAGAAGTATATCCCTCTTTTAATTCTTTGCAACTGCTCGCCCATCGGTTATTACTCCCTTATCAGGATATGCATGTGGTGTCTTTGACGGGGCGTCCGTGGGATAAACTGGATGAAGCACTCATTTCAGGATATGAAAAGATCGGTATATTGACTGACCGGGAGCATACCCCCTGTGCGATTGCCCGGTATATGTTGAGGTATGGATATGATAATTATAAGATCACAGTCGGTGAATTGTTAGGGAATCCGGAGAAAGAAAATATCTCAGCTTTTACGTTGCAGGAGATCCTTGATAAAAAATTTACCTTTCCCAACAACGTCCTGTTAGAAAAGTTATCTTCCCGTAGCCGTCCTTTCGGGATCCCGGAAAGTGAATTTCATTTGTTGGATGGAAGGACCCGGATGATCACAAAAATGCCCATCCGTTTATTGTCTCTGAGTTTATTGGATCTCCGGGAAAAACAGGTGTTCTGGGATATTGGCTTCTGTACGGGCTCCGTCTCTATAGAAGCAAAAATACAGTTTCCACATCTAAAGATCTATGCCTTTGAACAACGGGAACAGGGAAAAGAAATATTGGATCGTAATATGCGTACCTTTGGTACACCTGGGATCATTCCGGTTACCGGAGACTTTACAGAGACGGATGTTTCGGCCTACGCCTGTCCCGATGCAGTGTTTATTGGGGACACGGAGGGAAGATGCCTGAGATAATATGTAAAATAAAAAGGATCCTGCGCCCGGGAGGAGTGATTGTATTCAATTCGGTCTCTGCGGAAAGCCGGGATATGTTTCAGGAAGCAGCCTCTTCCAATCAATTGCATATAGAGAAAAGTATACAGATAAAAATAGATGACCATAATCCGATCGAAGTGATAAAAGCCGTCTTAGAAAAAAGCAACTAACAGTAAAAAATATGTCTGCAGCTATTATATTAATATCCGAAAGTAGTCTTTCTATTGCAAGGAGGTTACAAAATGAGTTACCGGAGGCAAAGATTTATACCCGGTCCGCCTTGCCGGGCTGTATACAGATGGGATCGGTGCAGGAATGTACCGGAGAACTATTCCCTCAGGTAAAATCCCTGATCTTTATTGGTGCCATGGGAATTTGTGTCAGGAATATAGCTCCCTATATACAGGACAAATATACCGATCCCGCAGTTATTAATATGGACAGCACAGGAAAGTACGTAATTCCTGTTTTGTCAGGTCACATAGGAGGAGCCAATGAACTGGCCCGGCAGATCGCTCATCTGACTGGTGGGGAGGCAGTGATCACGACCCAGAGTGACAGAAATGATCTGTGGACATTAGATACGCTGGCTAAAACTTATCATTGGACAGTTTACACTACGGAGAAAAGTTTGAATGTCCCGATTATTGCTTTTGTGAATGAAAAACCAGTTGCGTTGTTATTGGATATAAAAGACAGGGGTACGGATTACCTCGAACGTACCTGTCCTGCGCATGTAGATATTTATTATCAGTTCCAGGATATTGACTTTGATTCGTATGAACTCCTGATTGCTGTTACTCCCTATCTATATCCGGAAGTTACAATTCCGGTCCTTTATTACCATCCTCCTGTTTTGCACATAGGAATAGGTTGCCGGAAAGATTGCCGGCCGGAAGGAGTCGCAGGTTATATAGAAGAGCAATTCCGGATACATCATTTGGCCTTGGCAGCTCTGAAAGATATTTCAACCATTGATCTGAAGAAAGATGAAAAGCTATTATCAGTCCTGCAATCTTCTTTCGGTGATCTTCCTGTCCGGATCTATATGGCAGAGGAATTAAGACCTGTCTCTGTCCCTAATCCTTCCCGGAAAGTAGAGGAGGTTACCTCTGTCCCGGGAGTTTCCGAACCGGCAGCTATTAAAAGCGCAAACGGTGGACGGCTGATCTTAGAAAAGCAGAAAGGGTCCGTTACCAAAGGAAATGAATTTACATTTGCTGTTGCCATCCAACAAGGAGTGTTGCGTGGAAAAGGCCATGTTGAGATTGTGGGAGCAGGTCCCGGGGATCCTGAGCTGGTTTCCGTCAGAGGTCGTCGTTTCCTGGAGAATGCAGATCTTATTCTATATGCGGGAAGTCTGGTCCCGGTAGAGCTTACCTGGTATGCAAAAGAGGGCGCTACAGTCATAAGTTCCGCCTCTATGGATTTGGAAGAACAGTTTAAATGGATGAAAGAATTTTATGATAAAGGTTTATTAGTGGTCCGTCTCCATACGGGTGACCCATGTATTTACGGAGCTATCCAGGAACAAATGGCCTTTTTTGATCAATATCAGATGTCTTATCACATCACACCTGGAATTTCCTCTTTTCAGGCAGCCGCAGCGGCCTTACGTTCCCAGTTCACGATCCCGGAAAAAGTACAGACCATTATTCTGACCCGGGGAGAAGGACGTACGCCCATGCCTGAAAAGGAAAAACTCTCTTTACTGGCCCGCTCCCAAAGCACCATGTGCATTTTCCTGAGTGCTGGTATTGTAGAGGAAGTGCAGCGGGAACTGTTGGAGCACTATCCCGCTGAAACACCGGTAGCTGCCTGTTATAAACTTACCTGGAAAGACGAACGCATTTATACAGGGAAGCTAAAAGATCTGGCAAACATCATCAAAGAAAACCAGTTGACTTTGACCACGATGATCGTTGTTGGAGAAGCCATTGGCAACCGTCAGGGACTGTCCCGGCTATATGCTACTGAGTTCAGTCATTTGTTTCGTTAATTAACCGGATTTCTAACTGACTGTTGGAGAGCAAGGAGGAACAGTGTTCACCACATTTTTGGATGAGTAAACTGTAAAAAGGATGTTTTTCATCCGGCAGGATCTCCCAGAGTTGACGGGCCAGAGTTATATCCCTGATCTCCTGAATGACCGTGTCCGGACAGGAAGCCTGCCGGGCCAGTTCTGCCAAAAATCCTTATCCATTACCACTTTTTTACTATGGGTATCCAGTGCACCGGCAGCCAGTTTGACCGCTTTTCCGATCATGATCCCTAACGTGACTTTACGGAAGTGAAGTGTGGAGGCTATTTCCAATGTCTTTCCGATAAAGTTTCCGTAATGGATAAATGCCTGAGGAGGAAGATCCGGAAATTGTTGCCGGATCATTCGTTCGCTTTTTGCCCCGGAATTGATCACGATGTGATGACATCCAATCGCTTTACTGACTTCCATTTCCCGCCGGATGGATTGTATGAATGCTTCGGAAGAGAAGGGGCGGACGATACCGGAGGTCCCGATAATAGAGATCCCTCCGGTAATTCCTAATTTAGGATTAAATGTTCGTTGGGCAATTGTTTCTCCTCCCGGTACAGAAAGCGTGATTTCTATTCCAGGCATTTCCGGCTGTCCCGGCACATATTCGTGGAAGTGTTCCCAGGTGGCTGTAACTTCTTTTCTTATCATTTCCTGTGGAACCCTGTTAATGGCCGGCGCTCCTATCTCCAGTCCGAGTCCGGGGAGTGTAACGGTTCCTATTCCTTCCCCTCCATGTATATAGACTCCTTTTTGATCCGGCAGGAAACGGACAGCGGAACAGATGGGCAAGCCATTTGTGATATCCGGATCATCTCCCGCATCTTTTATAACGGTAGCGAATCCTGTTTCTTTCTCCACATAGGAAGTGTAAACCGGGATCCGTATGGATTCTCCGGCGGGAAGAGTAATCGTTACTTCGATCGGATTTTTTCCGGATAGGAGATGGATCAGTGCTGCTTTGATAGCTGCTGTGGCACAACTACCTGTCGTGTACCCCGTACGAAGAGGGAAAAAGTCAGGGACAGAGCGTTCGATCTCCTTTCTGAGACCATATTCTCCCTGAACAGTAGGGCATGGCAAAGGAAATGTGGGGCGGCGGATAACCAATACCGGAATCTGCAAATGCTTTGCCGCATTTACTTTCTGCATAAATCCTCCGGATTTTCCACTCTCTTTGGTGATGATCACAGATGGCTGGATCCCTTTGAAAAGAGCGGTTTCATCCTCTTCTCCGTTATAATAAATGATCCTTTCCGGAGGTAGACCTTCCTGGCGGGCTATTTCCCTGGATTCATCCCGGTCTAAAATGCGGAAGATGCAGGGTTGCTCTTCCCAGTAAGGTTTAAATTTCCGGATCGTATGGGCTCCGGATAAAAACAGAGGATGCCTAATCCGGTTTTCTTTCAGGTAGGAAATAATTTCCTCATAGGTTTGAAAATAGAGTATATCATCTGGGTCCTCCGGATAGATCCTTTCATAGCGAACCAACGGGAGGTGAAGTTGTCCGGAAAGTTCCGCAACGTTCCGGTGAAGTTCCGTGGCAAACGGGTGAGCCGCATCAATGACCAGCCGGATCTCCTTTTCCCGGCAGAACCGGACCATATCCGGCAACTCCATACCACCTGTCAGCCGGATTCCGTTTACCAACTGGATTTCCTGGCTGGCGGATTTAGTAGAATAGTAGTAGGGCTTCCCTGCCTCTTCACATACTTTCACGGCATATCTGCCTTCGGTTGTACCTCCAAATATCAAAATCATAGACTCACTTTTAACAGGATGGCGCTGGTTGTTCACAGAGAGATAAGACAGTCTCCAGTAATTCTTCAATGGTTTTTACCAGCACTGGTTCTTTCCCCTGTAAAGACACCAGTATCTCTTCCCCCTGTATATTAATATAATTTTCTGATGTTATCCGGCGTGAAGCCTGTACTCCATTGCGTTGAAGGGCTTTGCGGATCATAGCATACCGGGAGCCGTGGCCAGAAAGCCGGATTTGTTTATGGAATTCGTTAACTACCCGGAACAGGCCGGTTTCCTGGTCAAAAAGGATCCCTTTACGGGCGAAGAAACGACTCAGGCTTCCATCGAGGGAGAGATCTTCCGGGGTGCCTGTCCGTATTCCCGCTTGTTTATCCATCAACCAGATCTTATCCGCGATCTGTAAGGCTAATTCCAGGTCATGGGTAGAAAGAAATATCGTTTTATTTGTTTCTCTTGTCAACCGGTGGAGTAGTTGCATAATCTCTACTTTACTGGGAAAATCAAGGAATGCCGTAGGTTCATCCAGAAAGATCACGGGCGTCTCCTGAGCCAGTGCTTTGGCGATCATGACCTTTTGCCGTTCCCCGTCGCTGAGCGTATGAACCATCCGGGCAGTCAGTTCCTCGATCTTAACAAGAGAAATGGCCTGCCGGATCACCTCTTCATCCTTCGGGGAAGTCGTTCCCCAGAAACCAGTGTACGGACTACGGCCTAACCGGATTAATTCTGTCACTGTCATATTTTTGATATCCAATCTCTCTGTCAGTACCACACTGACCACCCGGGCCAGTTCTTTCTCTTTATAGGAACCTATCTCTTTGCCCTGGATAAAGATTTCTCCGGAAAGTTTTGGCTGGAAAGCGGACAATGTCCGTAGCAGGGTAGATTTTCCCACTCCGTTTCCCCCTAACAGGCAGGTTAACTCTCCGGAGAAAATAGTGGACCGGATCTGTCCGGCTACTACTTTCTTCTGTTTTTTCGAGAGGTAGCCAATAGAAAGGTCTTTTATTTTAATCGTCTCTTCCTGCTTTTTCATACATGTTCATTTATTTCATTTTTCCGTTTACCAAAGAGGAAAGAGATCACGATCGGAGCACCGATCAGAGAAGTCACCGAGTTGATTGGTAGCGCTCCCTCAAAACCGGGTAAACGTGCAATCAGGTTACAGATCAACGCCAGTGCTCCACCTGTTAGCGTGACAGCAGGAACCAAGAGGCGGTGATCAGAAGTCTGAAAGATGGTGCGGCACAAATGGGGAACAGCCAGCCCAAGAAATACGATAGGTCCGCAATAAGCCGTTATAATGGCAGTCAGGATACAGGAACAGGAAATCACAGACAGACGGGCTTGCCGGATATTTAATCCTAAGTTCCGGGCATAACTTTCACCTAATAACATCAGGTTTAATGTTTTGATCAGTAGAAAAGAAAGAGGAATCAATAGGAACATGATCCCTACAAAGGTATAGACCTGATTCCCGGACACTTTGGAAAAACTTCCTAATCCCCATATAACATAGGCTCTTACGTCTTCATCATTACTAAAGAATTTCAGAACTCCGATAATTGTTGTGGCAATATATCCGATCATCACTCCAATGATCAGTAGAATTACATTTCCCCGCACCTTCCGGGAAATAGCGATAATAATAGCCATCACCAGCATCGCACCTGTGATCGCAGCGACCGAGATTGCTACTTCCCCGAAAAAAACCTAATTTACTAAGCGCTGTTGAACCAATTGTCCCGGATAACAAAATGATAAAAGCGACTCCTAAGCTGGCTCCTGAACTGATCCCTAATTCGGATGGGCCTGCCAGAGGATTACGGAAAACAGTTTGCATTTGTAATCCGCTTATGGATAATCCGGCACCTGCTACCAGTGCTGTCAGGGTCTGCGGAAAGCGGGATTTCCAGATGATATTTTCCCATACGACTGGTTCTTCACCTATTCCCCATAGGATATTCCAGATAGCATGTATTGGAATAGAGATCGTACCCAGGACCAGATTCAACAGGAAGAAGATCAGAATAGATAGCAACACCGGGATGAGTAGTAAAAAGGATCGTTTCATAGGTTTATTTCAACAAGTCATAATAGACAGGAATATGTTCAGGCAGTAGAGTAGGATGGAAGATCCGGATCAGGTCTGCCAGGACAACTTCCGGTTCTACCGGAGTATTTTCGTAAAAAGGTTTTTGCCGGAGATTGCAATAGATGACCTGCTTTTCCTGAAACGCTTTAAAGTCTGCATACCGGGCATCGCTCTGCCGGAGTGCTTCATAAGTGAATTCTCCGTTAAAACTGTTGACTACCCGCCAGTAATCCACACCGGCCGCTTCTGAATAAACCGTTTCAAAATCAACATAAAATCCTCCGGAGTTTGTATCGTTCTTCCGGAAATAATCTCCTCCTGCATCCCTGAATAACTGAGCCAGGTAGCTGTTTCCTCCGACAACATACCAATTCCCGGAATGCATCTCTCCACTCACTACGGCTGGACGGCTATCTGTAGAAGCTGCCAATGCTTTCAGGGAATTATATTTTTCTTCTATTTCTCCAAACAGTTTTTCCGCTTTTTCCTCCACTCCTAATAACATGGCAGTAAATTTGATCCACTCTGCCTGTCCGAGCGGAGAGGTCTCTTTATAGCCAAGAAAACTGACCAGAGGAATATCCAAGTTCCGGATTGTTTCATATCCTCCCCGTTTAAAAGGAGAGACTAATATGATGTCAGGATCGGATGCCAATATCGTTTCTGTATCAAAATTGCCTTCAATACCAATTTTGGAAGTAATTCCCTGCCTGAGTTGTTCGTTCATGCGGGAATTGAAAAGAAAACGGGTGCTTGTAATACCCACCACTTTGTCCAGTTCCTCTAATTTAATAAAATTCGAAAGCTGGAGAGAGGTCATACAGATTACTTTCCGGACAGGAACCTCAATCACTTCATATCCGTCCGGAATTCCCGAAACCGGTTCGTCACGATCTACAAAGGCATATTTATAGATCACATCACTTTCCCCTACCGGATCCTCTATATCTACTAATCTGTAACCAGGAAATTCCACTATTTTAAATCCCCGGGCGTAGCGGATCTGTTTAGTCTGTCCCTTCGAAGAAGGAAGTGTTTCCCTGTTCACTTTTGTATGTTGATTGACACAACCGGAAAGCAGACAAAGTCCAAATAGGATAAAAAAAGACTGTATTTCTGTTTCATGTTTTTCAAGTGGGTTAGGGGCGAATGATTAATAAAGAGAAATAGGGAAAAGCCCGTTCGAGGATTTGACGGTGATCTGTGGTATAGAATTCTTTCTCTTTGACCCCTACATTTTCAAAGTAGTGAAAAGTATGGTCCGGAAGTTCCCTCATGACCTGCTTGATCACCGTTTCACACTGGGAGGTTTTCATGATCACCAGCACTTTTCCTTCCCGGATCTCTTTTAACAGAGACTCGAATGCAATGACTCCCGGTATTACCTGTAGTTGTTCTTCCTGCTTTACCAGATGGATACCGGCTGTTGCCTCACAGGCAATAAAAGCAGGTATGCCCGCTATCTGGCTGACAGGGATGTGACGTTCCCGTAATTCATCCATAATATAATGAACGGAAGAATAAAAACCGGCATCTCCTTCCACAGTAACAGCGATCCGGAGGCCTTCCTGGTGTTTTTGAATGATCCTATGCGTAATTTCCCGGTAAGCCTGAAGAGCTAATTCCCGATTTTTACTCATAGGGACCTGAAAAAGATCTATTTTAGATGCCTCTATTCCTAACTCGGAGAGGATGGCCGATCCTCTGGAAGTGACTTTATTATTGGGTAAAGTAGTAGCAGGACAATAAATGAGTTGAGCTGATTGTAAGTGCTTCAACCCCTTTATGGTAATTAAATCCGCCTCCCCGGGTCCCAGGGAAACAAATACGACCGGGTTAAACATAGTCGTCTGACTGTTTAAAATTATACAATTACCTTTAGTATAGGATGAAAAGGACACACCATCGATGTCTCTTGTTTCATTTAAGCCTAAACCGCGAGCCTTAAATTAATAATGATTTCGGCAGGTCTTCTGACTTACCCTATTTTTGGAAAGCCTTCCCGGTATTAATTGAATTCGAAAGTTGAAAATTACTTTTTCTTTTAATTTCCCATTCTCCCTTTTCAATTCTTCCCAGTGGCATTGAGTCGTATCCAAAAATTATGCAGGGTTCACAGCAGCGGGTCTGTCCGGGATTTGCACCCGGTTCCCTTTTCATCACTCCTCCGTAGTAACTGGATTCATGACACCCAAATCTGTTACAAAGGTACATGAAAATTAATATAATACAAGTGGTATGTCTATTTCCTGAGAATGTTTATCCGGGATTTTTCAGGATCTCTTTTAATCTACTTCTAATGTATCTTTAATAGAGGTCTAACCTCTATTGCTGGCGGATCTGACGGGATAGGAATATCTTTGTACCTTGAAAACAATATATCTGAAAATAAAATGAGAAGATATTCTTGTGTGTTGATATGTCTTTGCCTGTTTACCTCTTTATTCGCCCTTGATAACAAAATAATCCGTCTTACACAGAAAGAGATAGAAGGTCTTTTTCTGACTCAAAATCTGGAACTGTTAGCAGAACAGATGAATATTGATGTGGCTGAGGCAGCGATTGTACAGGCTAAGTTATGGGAAAATCCCAGTCTCTCCATTAGTGAGGTGAATTTGTGGAGTACCAGTTCCCAGCGGGAAGGAGAGGATGTAATGATCCCTCCTCTATTCGGCTCTTTTGGGAAGAATACCGAGTTTAGTTTGGAACTTAGCCAGTTGATCCGGACGGCTAATAAACGGGGTAAATTAGTCCGGATGGAAAAAGTTTCCAAAGAAATGGCGATCGCTCAGTTTGAAGAGGTGTTGAGAGGATTGAAAACTGAACTCCGTAATTCTATCTATGAATTGGTGTTTGCCCAATCTTATAAGGAGGTATTGGGCCATCAAAGTCATTCTTTAAAACAGTTGACAGATGTGTATGCCCGCCAGGTAAAAGAAGGAAATCTGGCAAAAAGTGAATGGCTGCGTCTTCAGTCTGCTCTGTTTGAGATCGATAACGAAAAGATGGAAGTAGAGACGGAGTGGAATGCTTTACAAAAGAATTTAAAAGTACTTCTTCATTTACCTCCGGAAGTGATAGTGGAAGTAATATCTGACCAACAGGAGAAGGTCGATCCTGAACAACTGGCATTGGCAGAGTTGATCGATCTGGCGACTGATCATCGTCCGGACCTCAGGCTGGCCGGCTTGCAAACCAGCTTGATGGAAAGATCTCTCGCCTTTGAACGGGCACAACGGGTACCGGATTTGACGATCAGTGCGAATTATGATCGTTATGGAGGGGTCTGGAAAGACTTTATCGGGTTCGGAGTCAGTGTGGATCTACCCTTCTGGAACCGTAATCAGGGAAATATAAAAGCTGCCCGTATACAAATAGAACAGAGCCGCCTGGAGGTCCGCCAGCAGGAAAATATTGTATGGAATGAGATTGCGGAAGCATTCAATAACTATTCCTTAGTGTATCGTTTCCATAGCCGGATTGTGGAAAATCCATTATTGGATGAACTGGATGGGATGATGGAGGTCTATACTCGTAACCTGATGGAACGAAATATCAGCATGCTGGAATATATAGATTTTATGGAAGCTTATAAAAGTAATAAAGAGACTATGCTGAATGCCTCTAAAAACCTTTCCAGGCAATTAGAAGAGCTACAATATACCATTGGAACAGATATAAAATAAAAAGATCCATGATAAAAAAACAGATTTCCATTCTTCTTCCCGTTTGTTGTCTTTACCTGATGACTGCTTGTAATCATACAGAGAGCACTGGTGCAGGTGGAGAAAATAAGATCAATCAGCAGTTTTTACCCCATATAAAAACTGTGGAAGTGATCCAGGCAGATCACGAAACAGACATGACATTGACTGGAAAGGTGATCAGTGATCCGGATAAAACCGTAGCCTATATTCCATTGGTTAGCGGAGTGATTGAACGGACCTATTTTTCACTGGGAGATAAAGTAAATAAAGGACAGAAATTAATGGATATCCGTAGTACGGAATTAAGTACGCTGGAAGCGGAGCTGGTCAATGCTGAATCGGAACTGGCCATTGCCCGCCGGGAGTTGAAGACCGCTCAATCCATGCATACGGATGGAATGCTGTCGGAAAGAGAATTGTTGGAAGCGGAGTCCCAGGTTCGCCAGGCGGAAGCTATGCTAACTAAACTGAAAGCGGATATTTCCGTATATGGTTCCAGCAAAGGAAACGGAACTTTTTCAGTGACCAGTCCGGTAAACGGATATGTCATCACCAAAGAGGTTACCAGTGGCAGTACGGTATCAGCAGAAGGGGAACCCGCCTTTACGGTAGCAGATCTCAGTTCGGTGTGGATCATTGCGAATGTATATGCAAGTAACTTGTCTTTTGTCCGGGAAGGGATGGAGGCCGTAATCACGACCCTGTCTTATCCGGGAGAGCAATTTCCGGGAAAAATATCGGCTCTTTCTCAGGTTTTTGATCCGGAAGATAAGGCTTTAAAGGCCCGGATCGTGTTGGCTAATCCGGAATTGAAACTGAAACCGGAAATGTCCGTCGTGATCAAACTGAAAGAGGTCTATGGGGAACAAAAAGTGGCTGTCCCTTCCGACGGATTGATTTTTGACAATAATACTTACTATGTGGTCGTGGAAGAGGGAAACGGACAATTTACTATGCGGGAGGTCTTTCCGGTAGGACATAGTAATAATATGACTTTTGTGACCGGAAGTTTGGAGGTGGGTGATAAGGTAGTGGCTAAAAATCAGTTGTTGATCTATTCAGAATTAAAAGGAAAGTAAGACATGCATAAGTTTGTTGAAAATATCATTGCTTTTGCTCTCCGGAATCATATCCTGGTACTGTTTATGACGGTGCTTTTATTGATAGGTGGGATCATCTGCTATAAAAACACACCGATTGAAGCTTATCCGGATGTAACCAATACCCGTGTACAGATCATTGCCCAGTGGCCGGGACGTAGTGCGGAAGAGGTGGAAAAATTCGTGACCTTGCCCATTATGCAGCAACTGAATACGATTCCCCGAAAAACGGATGTCCGGTCTACCTCTCTGTTTGGCCTGTCAGTGGTGACCGTCCTGTTTGAAGATGGAGTAGATGATTTTTATGCCCAGCAGTATGCTTCTAACCGGATGCAGGATATAGATCTTCCGGAAGGAGTGGATCTTTCGATTGAACCCCCTTCAGGTGCTACCGGAGAGATTTTCCGGTATATTGTGGAGAGTGATCTGCCGATCCGCGAAGTCACTGCAATCCATGAGTGGGTGATCGAGCGGGAACTGCTTTCGGTTCCGGGAATTGCTACGATTGCCAGCTTTGGCGGGGAGGAAAAAATGTTTGAGATCAAGGTGAATCCGGCAGAACTGATCAATTATGACCTTTCTCCGTTGCAGGTATATGAAGCAGTCGCCAGCAGCAATATTAATGTGGGTGGTGATATCATTCAGAAGGGTAGCCAGGCATATGTGGTCCGGGGGGTCGGATTGTTGGAAAGTATTGAGGATATTGAAAATATTTTGATTGAGGTCAAGGGGGATACCCCTATTCGTGTGAAGCAGGTGGCTACTGTCAGTGTCTCTTCCAAGCCACGTCTGGGACAGGTGGGGCTGAATGATGAAGATGATGTGGTACAGGGAATTGTAATCATGCTTCGTGGGCAGAACCCGGGTGAGGTAATCGAACGGGTCAAAGACAAGATTGACGAACTGAATGAACGAATCCTACCAGACAATGTGAAGATCATCCCTTTCATGGATCGCACTAAACTGGTAGATGCAACAGTCAGTACAGTTTTGAAAAATATGATCGAAGGGATCCTGTTAGTTTCCCTGATTGTCTTTATATTTTTGTTTAACTGGCGTACCACCTTTATTGTTGCCTCCGTCATTCCACTCTCTTTCTTATTCGCTATTATTATGTTGCGTATTCAGGGATTGCCGGCCAATCTTATTTCGATGGGTGCGCTGGACTTTGGTCTATTGCTGGAAGGGACATTAGTGATCGTGGAGGTAGTGTTCGTTGCGATGGAAAAACGTTCGGAAGCAGTCGGAGCCCGTTTCTCTTCTTCTTTGAAGGGGGGATTGATCAAAAAAAGCGCAGGAAGTGTGGCTTCTCACATTTTCTTTGCCCAGATCATTCTGATGGTTGCTCTTTTCCCGATTTTCTCTTTCCGGAAAGTGGAAGGGAAGATGTTCTCTCCGCTGGCATTTACACTGGGATATGCATTGTTAGGTTCGCTGATCCTTTCTTTGACGTATGTACCGGTGATGTGTAAGATCTTGTTGAATAAACCGATCAAAGAAAAAACAAATGCGATCAGTCGGTTCTTTATCACTCACCTATACCGGATGTTCGAGTTTAGTTCTCGCTACCGGAAAGGTACAATCGTGGCTTTTATCTGCCTCCTGATGGTTTGTGCTGTTCGTTTCAGTTTCTGGGGGGGTGGAGTTTATTCCGAATATGAACGAAGGTGCGATCTATGTAAGAGCCACTTTACCTAATAGTATCAATCTGGATGAATCGGTACGTATTACTCAGGAAATGAAAGCCAAACTCCGTCAGTTTGACGAAGTGGAGTTTGTTCTGACACAGACCGGACGACCGAACGACGGAACGGATGCTACCGGATTTTTTAATATTGAATTTCATACGGAGCTGAAGCCGGAAAAAGAGTGGAAGCGAAAGATCTCCAAAGAAGAACTGATCAGTCAGATGCAGGATGCATTGAATGTATATCCGGGAATTATTTTTGCTTTTAGCCAGCCGATCCAGGACAATGTGGAAGAATATGTGGCCGGAGTGAAAAGTGCATTGGTTATTAAAATATTCGGGAATGATTTGTATGAACTGGAGGAGTTGGCGGATCGTACGGCCGCTACGATTAAAGATATCAGAGGAATAGAGGGTGTGAATGTATTCCGCAGCATTGGTCTGCCTGAATTGCAGATCAAGCTGGAAGAATCCCGTATGGCCAGCTATTCTGTCTCTATGGCGGATGCCCAGGCGGTGGTGGAAATGGCTATCGGTGGGAAAGCCGCCAGTACATTCTATGAAAATGAACGCACTTTTGATATCATGGTACGTTTTCAAAAAGATTTCCGGGATACGGAAGATAAGATCGGAAATATCCTGATCCCTACCATGGATGGTAAGCAGGTTCCACTGAAAGAGATCGCCGAGATTTCTTCTATCACCGGGCCAGCGTTTATTTACCGGGAAGGAAGTAGCCGTTATATTGGCATTGGTTTTAGTATCCGGGATCGTGATTTAGGTTCCACTATCGCGGAAGCTCAAAAAAAGTAGGGGAAAATGTTCCGTTACAAACCGGAAATAAGATGGTTTGGGCAGGAGAGTTTGAGAGCCAACAGCGGGCAACCAGCCATTTAATGGTGATCGTCCCGGCTGTCCTGTTGCTGATCCTCTTCCTTTTATATATGAATTTCCGAACGGTGAAAGATACCTTGATCGCAGCAAGTACGATGCCGTATGCTTTTATAGGCGGATTTCTTTCTCTTTGGCTGACTGATACGGTTTTCGGTATTTCTGCCGGAATAGGCTTTATTATTCTCTTCGGAATTGTCTCTATCAATAGTATCCTTTTGATTGCTTTAATGAAAAAGCGGATGCAACAGACACATAATCTACGGGTCGCTGTCAATGATGCGATTGCTCAGCGTCTCCGTCCGGTATTGATGATCGCTTTGATGGGATCTATGGGATTACTGCCGGCCGCCCTGTCAAACGGTATGGGTTCGGAAGTACAGAAACCGCTGGCTATTATGATTGTGGGAGGTATCATTGTCTGTATGATCCTATCTTTCACGGTTCTGCCCCAGGTATTCTATTTTGCCTATAGGAGAGAAAGACATTTGAAAAGGTAATATCTCTTCTGTAAGAAGAGGCAGTGTAAAAATACCATATGGAACTTCAGAGAAGTTACCCATTGTAAATTTATATCTCCACCGAGGATCCAGCAGTAGCCCAGGGCGGAGCCGCAGGCGATTCCCTGGGTAAAGAGAATCTCTTTTAGGAAGCAAAATAGAGAGTAATACGGGTTCCGACATTGATCTCGGAATGAATACTGTATTCAATGTTGTTTTTTTTGAAAATACGGAGTGCCAGGGATAAACCAATCCCGCTACCCCGGACCTCTCCGGTATTGTCAGCCCGGTGAAAAGGTTTACTGATGGTTTCCAATTGGTCAGCCGGTATGCCAATTCCCTGGTCTGTAATATTCAGGCAAAGTCCGGTTTCATTTTTATGTAGTTCAATGCTTACATTTTTGCCCCGGGAATATTTAATTGCATTATCAATCAGGTTGAACAGGGCGATCCACAATTGGGTCGGGTCTTTTTCTACAGACAAATAAGTTTCATCCTCCGGTGAAATGTTGACATTGATCCGTACTTTAGCCTGTGGATAGACATCTTTCATTTTACGGATAATCTCCCAGAGCAATTCATCGACCCGGGTTTGGTTTCCCGTTTCATTTTCTTTTTTCAGGTCAGAGATAATGATCAGGGTTTCCAGTATCTTTTCCATTTGTATGATCTGCTGGGAAAGTTTATCAGCCAGGATCCGGTATTCTTCCGGAGTACGATTCCGGATGGTAAAAAGGTCAATATTCCCAAGCATAGAAGCTAAGGGCGTTTTAAATTCGTGGGAAACATATTTGACAAAATTCTTTTGTATGGTGATGCTATCGGTGATTTTCGTTAGCAGATGGTTGAATGTTTCTATTAGATCCTGTAGTTCGTCTTTGGTCCCCGGGGATTGGATATGCATATCCAGGTCATGAGTGGAAATATTATTCACCTGCCGGATCACCTCACTGAACGGCCGATAGGCAATGCGGGCTACCCAGCGGCTCAGTAGGATAATAGCAAACAGGCCAACCGGGAATGCGGAAATAAGTATCCATAAAAGGAGCTGCTGCTGTCCCTCTAAAATGGTCTTATCTCCTTGTGCTACTACGACGAAGTCTCCTTGATTATCTTCATAGAAGATACCATAGCAGAATTCATTTTTTGTCCTGAAAGTGCTTTCTTTTTCCGTGCGTATTTTTGCAAGTGTAACTGCCGGGATCGGATTGGACAAGGTCCCGAATACGATTTGATTGTGGATGTCATATAATTGATAAACAACACCGGCATCTACTTCCTCAAACTGTTTACGGATCTTTTCAAATTCATATTCACTCATTTCATCTTCTTCCAGATAGAACCAGGCGGCTATCCAGGCTGTCTTTTTAAGATTGTTGTAGACTGTTTTCTCTGTATTATGAAAATAGACCTGGTAAATAAAGAAAGAGATGATGGCAAAGATGATCCCAAAGATCAGAGAGCAATATAAACTGAGCCGTGTTTTTACTTTCATCGTACAAGAGAATTTATTCGGGAGTCTGGATCATATACCCACGACCTTTTACTGTTTTGATCAGCTTGTTCTCATCCCCCATATCGATTTTGTTGCGCAAATAGGATATATATACGTCTACAATATTCGTATTGGGATCGTAGTTCACTCCCCAGATATCGTTCAATAACTGAGTACGGGACATAACCTTATCTTTATTTTCCAATAAGATCCTGAGTAACCGGAACTCCTGGAAAGTCAAATTAAGCTCTCTTTCTCCCCGTTTGATCAGATGTTTTTCCACATCAAGCGTCAGATCATCACAGGAAAGGATCTCCGCAGGTTTCATATAAGGCATCCGTGCCCGGCGGGTCAGTGCATGGATATGAGCTAATAGCTCCCGGAACAAAAAGGGCTTGGTCAGATAAGCGTCGGCTCCATAATCCAGTGCTTTGATCTTGTCTTCCGCATCACTCAGTGCGCTCATCACCAGAATGGGAGTGGTTATTTTTTTATACCGGATAAATTGCAGCAATTCAATTCCATCTATATCCGGTAACATGATATCCAATAGGATCAGGTCCCATTCCTTTTCTCCGATCAGCCGGCGTGCTTCTGTTCCGTTCTCTGCCAATACGACGGAAAAATCACTTTCTTCCAATCCTTTGATCACAAATTCACTGATTCTGCTGTTATCTTCTACTATGAGTATATTCATCTTCCTAAATTAATTGAATGAAGATAGAAAATATTCCTGAAACTATTGATATGAGTAAAAAATAACTTTGTCTATTCCGGATAAAGGAGAAAAAAGAAAGGGCGGATATCGACGGAAACAATTTACCCCTGGTAAAGATCGGAATGCAATACCGGACCTCAAAGAATGTTGAAATGGAACATAACCGGGATGGAACAGATTTACAAGTCTACTGGTTTCGATGATACTTTTTATTATCTTTATCAGCAATTTATATCGAAGTTACAAATTAAAATTCACAAAGTTTATGAGTATGAAAAAACTATTACTATTAGCCGTGGTTGTGATCCTGAGCAATTATGCGTATGCCCAACAGGCATTATGGGGAGGACAGGAGATCGTATCCCCGGAGATTAATCCTGATAATACGGTCACCTTCCGTTATGTAGCTCCTAAAGCAATACGGGTGCAGGTAACAGGCGACTTTCTCCCTTCTGAAAAGGTACAAACTCCGATGGGAGAGTTCGATGGTCCCGGATTTGCTGATTTGGTTGAGGGTGAGAATGGGCTATGGGAATTTACCACTCCTTTTTCTTTAACTCCGGAATTGTACAGCTATTCTTTTATCGTGGACGGACTCAAAACACACGATCCAAATAACGTATATCAGATCCGGGATGTAGCCTCTGTGACCAATATTTTCATTATGAATGACGGAAGGGATGGATTATATGGGGTGAAAGATGTACCTCATGGAAGTGTCACCCGCCGTTGGTATGATTCTCCTGGTTTGCAATGCCAGCGCCGGATCACGATCTACACACCTCCGGGTTATGAGAATAGCAATCAGTCCTACCCCGTATTTTATCTGCTCCATGGTTCAGGTGGGGATGAAGAGGCCTGGATCGCTTTGGGACGTGCTTCTCAGATATTGGATAATCTGATTGCTCAGGGGAAAGCAAAACCTATGATTGTGGTGATGCCGAATGGACATACCCAAAATCCGGCTGCTCCGGGAGAGTCCAGCCATGGATTTTTCAAGCCCAGGATGGGAGGGGGACCTCGTGAAGCAGTAGCCAGTATGGAAGATACATTTGGCGATATCCTGAAATTTGTGGAAAGCAATTACCGGGTAAAGAAGAACAAAGCCAACCGTGCAGTGGCCGGCTTATCTATGGGAGGAATGCATTCTTCCCGTATTTCTGCTCAATATCCAAATACCTTTGATTATATCGGTATATTTTCTGCCCCTCCTGTAGTAACTACTATGAGATCTGGAAATCAGGATCCAAATGCGGAAAAGGAGTTTATGAAGAAGCTGGAAACACAGAAAAAGAACGGATATAAACTCTATTGGATCGCCTGTGGAAATACAGACTTTTTATATAACGGCGTGATCGAAAGTATGAAAAAGATGGATGAGATTAATTTCCCTTATGTCTACCGTGAAAGTAGTGGCGGACATACCTGGGATAATTGGCGCATCTATTTGACTGAATTTGCTCCGATGTTATTCAAATAATAGTTGACAAGTAAGGTCCCTGGTATTGGGTTTTGCCGGATACCAGGGATTTCACTTTTTGGATGCTTAAATAAAAGAATTGGTGTAAAAGTCTCTCTGCCTGGTGTACTTGTGAATAGGAAGCTAAACGCCAGGCAGAGCAGATTTATATCATTTCCCGCGCAATGGTAAGAAGGGGAAATTCTTTTTCAATTTTTTCAATATCTTCCGGTTTTTCGTATTGTCTCAATTCGAATGTAGTTTTATAATCGTCTACTTCATCGTCGAATTGTTCTTCGCCTTCATAATAATAGAGTTCCTTTTTTTAGTAAAGAAGAAACCATAAAATGCGATGATACCCTCATCTACTTCTGCTTCTTTACTTTCAAAGAAAATGGCACCTTTCATATTTACATGTTCCGATAACAGATCAATCAGAAAAGTTTCTTCTTTAAATATGAAGTTGGTTAATTCCTGAATCTCTTTTTTCCCTTCCCGGATTTGTTTTTCTGATAATTTCATTCTTATATAATTTAAAGATTCTGTATGATTAAATATATGTTATTTCTACATCTAACCGCAGGCTTTTCCTGAAACCGTATGCTTGTAAGTTTACATCTGCAGTACTAAGATAAAACTTATTTCCCATTTATGTGTGCAACACTTTTCTATTTTATTCAATCCATTTTTCCGGGATATAAGAAAATGGTATGGATTTTTCGTTTTTAGTAGTAGGATTTTCGTGATAACGCCAGATGTTTGTTGTTTCTGTTTTTTATTTGGATCTTTATTTTCATCTTAACGCATGATCAGAAACAAATTTGCTTACATAAATTATAGAAACTATGCTACGGAAAATCAGGGTTATAGCAGCAGTTATCTGCTTTGCTTTAATCACATGCTTGTTTTTGGACTTTACAGGGATTTTACACGTATGGTTCGGATGGTTGGTGAAAATACAACTTATTCCGGCTATCCTGGCTGTCAATGTGATTATACTTCTTATCCTCACTGCATGTACTCTTGCATTCGGACGTATATATTGTTCTGTCATCTGCCCGCTTGGCGTATTACAGGACGGTATCCCTAATCTGTCCGGCAGACGCAAAGGAAAGAAAAACCGTTTCCGCTATTCCCAGGCTATCTCCTGGCTTCGTTATGGTATATTAGCCCTGTTTGTTGTGGGGCTGGTGGCAGGAATTAGTATCATCGTATCTCTGCTTGATCCGTATGCAGCTTATGGACGTATCGCAAATAATCTCTTTGCTTCTCTCTATGGTTTGGGTAACAACCTGCTGGCCTCCTTCGAAAAATCAATAGACAGCTACTTGTTCTATCCTACTGAGGTGTGGATCAAAAGTGGAGTTGTACTGGGGATAGCGATTGTAGCGTTGGCCCTGGTCAGTATACTTGCATGGAAGAATGGCCGCACGTATTGTAATATGATCTGTCCGGTAGGAACTATGTTAGGTTTCCTTTCCCGTTTTTCGTTCTACCACCCTACATTCGATGAGGAGAAATGTACCAAATGCGGGCTTTGCGAAAAAGCTTGTAAGGCTTCCTGTATCGATTCGAAGAACCTCACCATTGACCGGAGCCGTTGTGTGACCTGTTTCAATTGTATAGAGAAATGTAAATTCAATGCGATGAACTATGCTCCCTCTATTATCCGGGCAGAGAAAACGGATCCTGCTATCCAGCAGCCGGATGGTGAAAGAACAAAAGGGATGGAACGGGCCGGCTTTTTATCTATTATAGGAAGTCTGGCCGTAGTAAACACGGTAAAAGCACAACAACTACAGATGGATGGAGGACTGGCAGATATTGAAGATAAGAAGGTGCCTCATCGTCATACACCTGTTGTTCCCCCGGGAGCGAAAGGGGCCGGACATATGAAACAGCACTGCACTGCCTGTCAGCTTTGTGTCTCGGCTTGTCCGAATGAAATTCTGCGCCCGTCTACCAAACTTTCCACCTTTATGCAGCCGGAAATGTCTTTTGAAAGAGGCTACTGCCGCCCGGAATGTGTGGAGTGTTCGAAAGTTTGTCCTACAAGCGCTATACAGGAAATCACCACGGCCGACAAAACGGCTATCGCTATCGGCCAGGCCGTATGGATCAAAGACAATTGCGTGGTAAATACTGAAAAACTGGCATGTACAGCCTGTGAACGTCATTGCCCAACTAAGGCAATCACCCTTATTCCGGTCCATCCGGAAACACAGCAGGAAGAGTCCCCGGCAGGATTTCCGGGTAGGCGCCGCTCGCCGGAACTGAAATATCCGGTTATCGACAAAGAACTGTGTATTGGTTGCGGAGCGTGTGAATATCTCTGTCCGGCCCGTCCGTTTAGCGCGATATATGTAGAAGGTAATGTAAGACATCATACAGTTTAAAAAGAGTACCCATGGAAAATAAAGATAAAAACAAAAATACGATCAACCGCAGGAGTTTCCTGACTGCATTAGGTACAGGAACTGCTCTTACAACAGCCAATTTAATAGGCTGCAAACCGGATAACAAAGTGTCTGCTTCCGGTGGCATTCTGGGAGAGATACCGACCGATAAAATGACATATCGTACCAATCCACACAGTGGTGATGTGGTATCCCTTTTAGGTTATGGGTGTATGCGGTGGCCACTGAGAAACAGAGCAGACGGCAACGGGCAGGAAGTGGATCAGGAAACAGTGAATGAATTAGTGGACTATGCCATTGCACATGGGGTCAATTACTTTGATACAGCTCCGGTGTATGTACAGGGCTGGTCGGAAGCGGCTACCGGTATTGCTTTAAGCCGGCATCCGAGGGATAAATATTTTATCGCTACCAAATCATCCCGTAATAATACATTAGAAAGCGGTATAGCTATGTATCGCAAATCCATGGAAGATTTGCAGGTGGACTATATTGATTATTACCTGCTTCATTCCGTAGGTGGAGGTGATGACGGTATCGCATTGTTTGAAGAACGTTTTATAACGAATGGATTGCTGGATTTCTTCCTGAAAGAAAAGGAAGCCGGACGTATCCGTAACCTTGGCTGGTCTTTTCATGGAGACGTAAAGGTGTTCGACCATGTGCTTGCAATGGATCTTCAATGGGATTTCTGCCAGATACAATTGAATTACCAGGACTGGAAACATGCGACCGGCAGAAATGTGAACGCGGAATATTTATATGCGGAATTAGTAAAGAAAAATGTCCCGGCTATTATCATGGAACCACTACTGGGGGGCGTCTGGCACGTGTCCCGGCGCAGGCACTTACGATGATGAGGGAAGTGCGTCCCGGCGATACGGCTGCCCAATGGGCTTTCCGTTACGCTGGTACACCGGAACATGTACTTACCGTATTAACAGGCATGGTTTATATGGAACATGTACAGGAAAATATTGTGACCTATTCTCCTTTGGAACCACTTAATGAGCGGGAATATGAAACCCTGGAACAGGTAACTAAAATATTGGTAGACTCAGACTATATCCAGTGCACCACCTGCCAATATTGTATGCCATGCAAGTATGGGCTTGATATACCTGGTATTTTTGCACATTACAACAACTGTGTAAGCGCAAATCGGTTACTAAAAAGTTCCAATGATGAGAATTATAAAAAAGCGCGAAAGGAATTCCTGATTGGTTATGACCGGAGTGTACCTAAACTGCGACAAGCAGCCCGTTGCACCGAATGTGAGGAATGTCTCCCTAAATGCCCGCAAAGCATACCTATCATAGATGAAATGCGCCGGGTAGATGCCTACGTAGAACTACTAAAACAAAAAGCACAGTTCTAACGGATTATTAATTATTTAAGTTCGTCAAAGCTTGTTGAGGGGGGTATATTTTGCTCGCCTACTGGTTCAGGGAGAGAATATAACCTTCTCAAATTGTACTTCAATTACCTGCTCAGATTCTCATTTTTCAGTAGGTGTATAAAAAGAAAAAACCTCTGAAATTATTTAATTTCAGAGGTTTATCAGGTCTTAAAACCTTAATTGGTGATTCGCCTGGGGTTCGAACCCAGGACCCCATCCTTAAAAGGGATGTGCTCTACCGGCTGAGCTAGCGAATCATCCTGTGCGTTACTTCTGTAATGCGGGTGCAAAGGTAGGGATTATTTTTTTATATGCAAGACTTTTGAGTGTTTTTTCTTATTCCTTGTCAATTTCAGAAAGGTCTTCGAGGGGAGGAAGGATCTCAGGACCCTTTTCCGGTTTCCCTTCCATTAGGATAAAACGCTTATAATAAGAGAGGCAGAGGGTCGTGAGTGGTAGAGCAATGATCAGACCTACAAAACCCAGTAAAGTCCCCCAAATAGATAAAGAAAGCAGGATGATCGCCGGATTTAGTCCCATCGCTCTTCCCATGATCCGGGGAGTAAGAAACAGATCCTGGATACATTGCACCACGCAGAGTACTAAAAGGGATAATCCGAAAACAACCCAGAAGTTTTGTCCTGTCTCAGCAGATTTAAGCAGGCTGAGGATGGCCATCGGTATGATACCGATGGTTTGCAGGTAGGGGATCAGGTTGAGGAATCCGATAAAAAGACCCAGGGTAACAGCCAGCGGGAAATTGATGATCTTGAATCCGATTGCAAACAGGATCCCTACGCACAGGGTGATCAGGGATTGACCACGGAAATAGCGGTTCATACTAATCTCCACGTCATCTGCCAATCCTTCGATAAAAGGGCGGTAACGTTCCGGAATTAGTTTTTTCCAGCCGTTTGCCAGTTTTTCATAATCCAGGAGTATAAAGATAAAATATAAAAGTATGACGAAGACAATGGCTGCCCCAAAGAGAATGGAGAATGTTCCGGATAACAGAGTCCACATTTTAGGTGCTAATTGCCGGACTGCTTTCAATATATTTTCTTTGCTGAACAGATCCATCCATTCGGCAATATCCACATTATTTTCAATAAAAACAACCCACGATTCCGGGATGAAGGGAATGTGACTACCGGCCGGACTTTGGGTCCGGATGAGCATCAATGTTTTGTCTGCTTCCTGTGCAATAGAGGGGACCACGATCGCCACTAATAAACTTATTACTAAAAACAGGGTTATTAAAACAGCTCCGATAGCAAGTATACGGCTTTTCAACCGGAGTTTATGTTGGAAAAACTTTACCAGGGGTTGTACCAGATAAGCGAAAAGCCAGGCTATCAGGAAAGGAAGCAGGGCATTTCGTAGCAGGGCGATAAGATAAATCAGTATAACAATTCCAACAAAGCTGAATATGATACGGGTTACCCTATCAAACGTAAAAGGTTTTTCAAACAGGGAGTTCATATAAAAAGTTTTTATCTTTGCTTTCTACAAAGATAGAAGAAAGTGGGAAAGAATATGGAGATACGCCGGAAAATATTGATTTACACATTTGTTTTAGTGACTCTCTGGGGTGTGAATGCACAGATCCCACAGCCGGTAAAACAATTTGTGGGTTCAGAGAAGATGAAAGGGGCCTCTTTCTCATTGCAGGTAAAAGATCTTGAAAGTGGAAATATCCTGTATTCCTATGATGCAGACCGGGAATTAACACCAGCATCAGTGATGAAACTGGTGACCACAGCAACAGCTTTGGAATTATTAGGAGAGGAGACGCGCTTTCCAACTACGTTGTTATATGACGGAGAACTGAAAGATGGAGTTCTGACTGGCAATCTTTATATCAAAGGGAGTGGTGATCCGACATTAGGCTCTGCTCATTTCGCGGCTGACAGAGCTACCTATACCTACGACCAGAATGAATTTATGCCTGAATGGCTATTTGCTGTTAAGCAAGCCGGGATTAGAAAGATTACCGGTTCGGTCATTGCGGATGAAAGTATATTTGATACGGAAGGTATTTCTCCTAAATGGCTGGTGGAAGATCTGGGAAGTTATTACGGAGCAGGAAGTTATGGTTTATCGGTATTTGATAATATACTGAAGGTTTACCTGAATACGGCTGCTCCGGGACGTTCTCCTGTGTTGGCTGACACTGAACCGGTTATTCCTTCACTTCGCTTTCATAACTATCTGGTTTCTTCCGGAAATACAACAGATAGTTCTTATGTGATCGGCTTTCCTTATTCGGAGGATCGTTTCCTCTATGGTACCGTACCGGCTAACCGCCAAAAGTATCTCCTCCGGGGAGATATTCCGGATCCTCCTTTGTTTCTTGCCCAATATTTGTATGAAAGCCTTGTGAAAGAAGGAATGAAAATTGAAGGAGAAGCAACCAACTATCGTCTGTTATCTCTGGCCGGACGTTGGGATCCCGGAAAACAGACGGAGATTGTAACCACCTATTCTCCTCCGTTGATTGATATCATACAGATCATCAATGAACGAAGCCATAATCTGTTTGCTGATGCTGTGATTAAAATGTTAGGACTTTCTTACAAACCCAAACCGGGAGAAGTAGTTTCTTCATTTGGTAAAGGGATTAAAGTAATTGAAAATTACTGGAAATCGGAAGGGCTGGACCTGACTCACCTCCATATGGCAGATGGCAGTGGCCTTTCAGTCACTAATAAATTGACAGCCGGATTTACCTGTGATCTTCTTTTGTATATGGCTAAAAAATCTCCTTACCATGAATCATTCAGGCAGACTTTACCACGGGCCGGGATAGAAGGTTCCGTACGTAATTTTCTGAAAGGCTCTTCTTTGCAGGGAAATGCTCGCCTGAAAAGTGGTAGTATGAGTGCTGTCAAAGGATATGCCGGATATATTACCAAAGGAGACAAACAGTATGCCGTTGCTCTTTTTGTAAATAACTACAACTGTGACGGACGGGAAATCACAAAAGAAATAGAGAAATTATTACTTACACTATTCTAATTCAGGTCCCCTCGCAAGAAGGAAGTTCTGCTATTATATCTTAGGAATCAGAGATCGTTCCTGCAGGAATTCCATAAATTTCTGTTTGTAACTGTCGGAAACAGGAATATATTCTTTTCCGAAAACGATCCGGTTCCGCTCAATGATCCGGATCTTCTCAGGCTGAACGATAAAGGAGCGGTGAACCCGTATAAAGCGATTAGCAGGAAGTAGTTCTTCCATGGATTTCATACTCATCAAGGATAAGATTGGTCTGGCTTCATCTTCCACATAGATCTTCACATAGTCTTTCAGACCTTCTATATAAAGAATCTTACGGAGTTCTACCTGAATGAGTTTATATTCTGTTTTGATAAAGATACTTTCTATCTCCTGTTTCTCTTCCGGCTGTTTGGGAGAAGACTCGGGAGATTTTCGGATTAATTCATACCATTGGAGTGCTTTCGTCGCTGATTGAAGAAAATCAGGATAACTAATTGGTTTCAATAAATAGTCGAGAGCGTTCACTCTGTAGCTATCCAATGCATATTGTTCAAATGCTGTAGTAAAAATAATCCGGGTTTGCTCACCTACCATACGGGAAAATTCCAGACCTGTCAGGTCCGGTATTTGAATGTCCAGAAAAAGAAGATCCACCGGCTCGGTAGAAAGAGCGGATAACGCATTTACCACATTGGTATACTTCCCCTTTAATTCGAGAAAAGGGGTTTTCTGTACATAACTTTCCAATAAACTAATAGCCAACGGTTCATCGTCGACAATGGTACAGCTTAAACGCATAATATAAGTATTTAACAGGAGATAGTTTAATCCTATATTCACTTTGTGTATGTATCTGATCGATGCATAGGAAAATAAATAAGTGAAATAAATGAACTCCTTTATTTTTTATTCTACTGTAACCGATTTAGCCAGGTTACGGGGCTGATCCACATTTTTCCCTTTCCATACGGCAATATGATAGGCCATCAGTTGTAAAGGAATAGTGGTCAGTAATGGGTCAAGCGCTTCTACGGTGCGGGGTAGTTCAATACAATAATCGGCAATTTCGGAGATCACTTCATCCCCCTCCGATACAATGGCAATAATTCTCCCTTGCCGTGCTTTCACAGCCTGAACATTACTCAATAATTTTTCATACAGGCTATTATGGGTTGCCACTACCACAACCGGCATCTCCATATCAATCAAAGCGATCGGTCCATGCTTCATTTCGGCAGCCGGATAACCTTCTGCGTGAATATAAGAAATTTCTTTTAGTTTTAAGGCACCTTCCAGAGCTACCGGATAATTATACCCTCTACCCAGATAGATAAAATTGTGAGCATACGTAAAGATCCTGGATAAAGAGGCTATTTTCTCATTGGTTTCCAGGGCCTTTTTCATCTTTTCGGGGAGTACCTGAAGCTCCTGTAATATTTCCTGTAATGTTTCGTCCGCAATTGTACCTTTTACTTTTGCCAGCGTTAAAGCGAGCATAGCCAGTACAGTTACCTGACCGGTAAATGCTTTAGTGGATGCAACTCCGATCTCAGGACCAACATGGATGTAAGAACCTGTATGAGTCGCACGGGAGATAGAGGAACCTATTGCATTACAAATACCATAAACAAAAGCACCCTTTTCTTTTGCCAGCTCGATCGCAGCCAGAGTATCTGCGGTTTCTCCTGATTGGGAAATCGCAATCACTACATCTCCTTCTCCCACAACCGTATGGCTGTAACGGAATTCGGAAGCGTACTCCACTTGTACCGGAATACGGCAATAATGTTCGATTAATTGGCGACCTATCAATCCGGCATGCCAGGAAGTTCCACAGGCAATAATAATGAACCGTTTAGCATTCATCAATTTATCTTTATGATCTATGATTGCAGATAGAATGACTTCATTCTCTTCTACATGCAGTCGTCCACGCATACAGTCCTGAATACATTCCGGCTGTTCAAAAATTTCTTTTAACATGAAATGAGGATATCCACCTTTTTCAATCTGCCCCAGATTCAACTCTAAAGTCTGCACTTCCGGGTCTAACGCTACATTGCTGAGATCTACTACTTTCAAAGGTTTTCCTTTGCTTAGTATGGCGATCTCCCCATCCTCCGGATAAACCACCTGATCCGTATATTCAATAATTGGAGAGGCATCCGAACCAATAAAAAATTCATGTTCACCAATCCCGATCACTAAAGGGCTACTTTTACGGGCTACAATGATTTCATCCGGATAAGTCTGATCTATAACCGCTAATGCATAAGCTCCTACCACCTCTTTTAATGCTAAACGGACAGCAGTCAGTAAATCCAGTTTTCCCGATTCTTTCATATAATCGATCAGTTGCACCAAGACTTCCGTATCCGTATCACTTTTAAACAGGTACCCTTTCTTTTGCAACTTCTCTTTTAATACATTATAGTTTTCTATGATCCCATTATGTACTAAAGCCAGATTGCCGGAAGCCGAAAGATGTGGATGGGCATTTACCTGGCAGGGTTCACCGTGGGTGGCCCAACGGGTATGGGCAATTCCTATAGTTCCGGACAGATCTTCCCGTTCTCCATATGCTTCCAGTCCGGAAACTTTTCCTTTTACTTTGTATACATTCAGATGAGCGGATCTTTCACTGATCAGCGCTACTCCCGCACTGTCATATCCACGGTATTCCAGTCTTTTCAATCCTTTTATCAATATAGGATACGCATCCCTGCTACCTATATACCCAACAATTCCACACATATATAAATATAGATTATAATATTACTTATGGTTGGTAAATATACTTAAATAACAACATTTTGTAACGCAATGTTGGTTTGTGTTTGTTTTTTTGTCAGGTCAGATGATGAAATGAAAGATTTTTTACCTGATGACTTATACATTGAAAAATTAAAGAAGAGTTATCTTCAGATTACTATAATATGTCTCCCCTTCCTGTCCGCAGGAAAAATCTGCCGCACCAGGGTAAAGTAAAGAGAGACGTTTACGGAGGTTAACCAGTCCGATACCGGAGCCATTTTTATCAGTAGCCGTATTCTTCGGAAAGTAACTGTTCCGGATCAGACAATGGATCTGTTTTTCCTCCTGCATAATATCAATAATGATAAAAGAGGGATGAGTATTACTCACACCATGTTTAAACGCATTTTCTATTAATGATATAAACAGGAGGGGGGCTACCTTCATTTCCTGATTAATAAGCGGGGATACATTCACTTCTACTTTTACATTTTCCGGTAAGCGGATCCGCATCAGTTCAATATAGTTACGGATGAAATCGATCTCTTTTCCCAGGGGTACTTCAGGTAAGCTGCTTTCATACAATACGTAACGTAGCAGACGGCTCAGGTCATGAACGGCCTCCTGGGCCCGGTCCGGACTGAAAGCGATCAGACTATAAATATTATTCAGTGTATTGAAAAGAAAATGAGGGTTCAACTGGCTTTTCAGATTCTTTAGTTCAGCCTCTGTCCGGTTTTTCTCCATCTCTTTCCGGGCAGATTCAGCAGCATACCAACTGTTTGTCATTTTAATCGCAACACTGAGACCAGCCACCAATATATAAAGGATGGTGTTTCCCAGAAAGAAACCGATGATCTCCTGCCAGCTATGTTCCACCTCCGGTCTGTCATGAGGGGCAGGCAGGAGATGGACGATAAAAATCACCGCGGCAATCAGCAAAATGTTGCTCGTAATGAACCGGATCGTATGCTTTTTGAATAGATACCTTTTTACCAAAACATGGTAATTGGCATAGAATATGACCATAAAAGAGACCGGTATCTTCAGGAAATGAAGATAACTCTCTAACGTAATACTTTGCTCCTGTCTCCCGGTAAAGAAAAACGGCATAAAAAACAGGATTCCCCAGGCTACCATCTGAATAAGCCCCCCCATTCCTTTCATCGGCGGCCTGTCAAGGGATGGGACAGGAGTAGGTGCCTTGTTTTCTTTGTATGGATCTCTCTCTTGCTGCATTTCACAAATATAATTAAATATTATGTAAGAGGTGCCGGATCTTATTCATATCTCAGCGCTTCAATCGGATCTAAGCGGGATGCTTTCTGGGCTGGATACCAACCGAAGAAAACACCGGTGAAAGTACATACAGCAAAGGAGAGAATAATACTCCACGGCTGAATATAGATAGGGAAATGAACGGCCACATTCACCAGGACCGCGGCCCCGACTCCAAATAGTACACCGATCAATCCGCCAGTCACACTGATCAGGATCGCTTCGATTAGGAACTGGGCCAGAATGTCCCGTCCTTTGGCTCCGATACTCATGCGCAGTCCGATCTCTTTGGTTCGTTCAGTCACACTGACAAACATGATGTTCATGATCCCAATCCCTCCGACCAACAGGGAGATCCCGGCAACAGCCGCTAAAAGGATCGTCATCATATCTGTGGTGGAAGTCAGCATCTCACTTAATTCCTGGGTCGAACGGATCTGGAAATCATTCTCCATACCCGGCTGTAGTTTGTGATTCTCCCGCAGGATCTCGGTAATTTCATCAATCGCTTCATCCGTGTATTCTTCCGCGAGAGCAGAACAGGTAATGCCCTGCAAGTGGGTAATGGCCAGGACTCTCTTTTGTATAGTTGTGTATGGAGCTAAGATCAGATTGTCCTGGTCCGTTCCCATGCTGTTATATCCTTTCGGAACTAAGGTCCCCACGATGACAAGGGGTATTTTATTAAAACGGATCACTTTTCTGACCGGACTTCCTCCATCCGGAAAAAGATCATCGATCACTGTCTGTCCCAACAGGCAGACTTTGGCGCTGGACTGGATATCCTGTTCGGTAAACATATCTCCGTCCGCTACACTGTATTTCCGTATATCCAGATAATCATGACTTACACCGTAGACAGTGGTAGGCGTGTTATAGCCTCCGTAAATCACCTGGCCACTACTATTCACTGTAGGAGAAACCAGATTGACATATCTGGCCTGGTCCCGGATTCCCTGGAAGTCTTCCAATTTCAGGGTTTCCATGGCAGAAGCATCTAACCGGACCCCTCCCCGGCGCTCTGCTCCGGGCTGGATCATGATGATATTGGATCCCATTTCACTGATCTGGGATTGAATACTTCGTTTCGAACCCTGGCCGATCGCCAGCATCGTAATAACAGACGCTACACCGATAATGATCCCCAACATCGTCAGGAAGCCACGCATCTTGTTATTGGCAAGTGCCCGCAGGGCTATTTTGAATAAATTTGTTCCGTTCATACGAATAATCAGTTAATCATCGTTTACAGGCAAAAGTGCCAGTGCTTCTGCAGCAGAAAGAATGTTGTCATTGTAAGTATCGCTGACTACCCTGCCATCTTTCAGGACAATATTCCGGCTGCAATAATCTGCGATCTCCGGATTGTGAGTAACAAAAATGATCGTGTTCCCCTGTGCATGTAGATGCTGAAAAAGGACCAGAATATCAAAAGAGGTGCGGGTATCGAGATTTCCGGTCGCTTCATCTGCTAATAGAAGAGCCGGATTGTTAACTAAAGCCCGGGCAATAGCCACACGCTGCATCTGTCCTCCACTCATCTGGTTACTTTTATGGTTCATCCGGTCTCCTAACCCGACGGCTTCCAATGCCTGGATCGCGCTCTGCCGGCGTGCCGAAGCAGAGAAAGAGGGGTTGTACATCAGCGGAAGTTCCACGTTCTCGATCGCTGTGGTTTTTGCCAGCAGGTTGTAATTCTGGAACACAAACCCGATCTTCCGGTTTCTCAGTGTCGCTCGTGCGTTTTTACCCATAGTCCTTACCGACACTCCATCTAAGTAGTATTCCCCGGAAGTAGGGGTATCCAGACATCCCAGGATATTCAGCAGGGTGCTTTTTCCGGATCCGGATGTCCCCATAATGGTCACAAATTCCCCCTCCTGGATCGTAAAGCTGACCCCACGTAACGCATGGACTATTTCATTTCCGACCGTAAAGTCCCTTCGTATATTTTCAAGTCTTATAATCTCTTTCATTACATTTGCTTTATGGTTATCTTCTTCCCGGAGGGCCTGGCATAAACGGACTTCGTTCGGCGTTATTGCCATTTTGCACAGGCGTTTCTGTTGTCAGATCCACTGCGACTATTTGTCCTTCATTTATACCCTCTATGATTTCTGTCATACTACCGCTCGTAGCACCGATAGAGATTATTTTAGGTAAGAGTGTAGTGCCCTGTACTTCCCATACCAACCTTTTACCGGCGGGAGCATCTGCCTCCGGATTTGTGATTTCATATCCCATTTTAGACAGGGCATCCGGGTCCGGTACGAATCGTAAGGCACGGGTAGGAAGAGTCAGCACATCATTTCTTTCCAGGGTGTAGATCGTGACATTGGCTGTCAGACCTGGCTTAAGTTTCAGGTCCGGGTTATAGGCACTGATCACTACTTCATAAGTCACCACATTGGAGGTCACAGTTGCTTCGAGACGAACCTGGGTAACTTCCCCTTCAAATATATCATTTGGATAAGCATCTACACTAAAAGTAACCCGTTGTCCTTCTTCTACCTGGCCTATGTCCGCTTCATCCACATCTGCCACCACCTCCATTTGGGCCAGGTCATTTGCAATGGTGAACAGGGTCGGTGTACTGAATCCGGCGGCTACGGTCTGTCCCTCTTCCACAGCCCGGCTGATCACGATGCCGTCTATCGGACTGGTAATCGTTGCATACCCGAGGTTTTGTCTGACCCGGACCATAGAAGCCTGGCTCTGGTCATAGCTGGCTTTTGCGATCTGATACGTATAGGTCGCATTTTCAAAATCCGTATCACTAATCAATTGCCTTTCGTGTAAAAGTTTACTACGCTCGTAATTTCGTTGCTGATATTCGAATTCTGCTTTGCTGCTGCTTAACTGTGCTTCTGCCGATGCCAGTTCCGCCGCAAGTGTCACCTTATCCATCTCCGCGATCAATTGTCCTTTTTTGACCGTACTGTTGTAGTCCACATAGATTTTATCAATAATCCCGGAAACCTGTGTACCGACTTCCACCTCTACTAATGGTTCCACGGTCCCTGTTGCAGTGACCATATTGGTGATTGTACTCCGTGAGACGGAGGCTGTGGCCAGATTCATCTTTGCCGAGGAGGATCTGTTCATAAAAAAATAGATTATTCCTCCTAACAGGAGAAGGACAGCAATGCCAATAATGATTTTCTTTGTGCTCATATGATCTGTTTTTATCTTTTCTTGTTTTCAGGATTTTTCTCCGGGCCTCTTTGCAGTTCACACCGCAAGAGGCTTCAGAGAAAAATAATATACATTCATTAGTAGGTAAATTCAACGGGTCTGTTTTGATATACATTGAGTAATTCCTTACTCATCAATGCCATATATTTGGATTGGATCACCTCCTGTTGGGCGGAGAGATAATTATTTTTCTCTGTGAGCAGTTCCACCGTATTCTTCATCCCCAGATAAAACTGCTGTTGGGTCAGGTTGTAGCTTTCCTCTACAGCTGACAGCCTTTCGAGGGCGGCTAAGTATTGGCTTTGGGCAGAAGTAGCATCCAGGTAAATCCCTTCTACCGTACGGAGCAGTTGGTTCTGGGTGTTCATGACATCTAACTGGCTGTTGTTAACGGCCAGCTTTGCCTTGTTAACAGCCGTCTTATTTTCCCGGTTGCTGAAGATGGGAACACTGACAGTGACACCTACCCCTTCATTAAATCTGTTCCAGAGCTGATCCCCAAAATTATATTGCATCCCGGAAAGATGGCCGGTACCGATGGCCGCATTCAGGGAGATGGTAGGAAAGTAACCTCCTCTCGCCCGCTTGACTTCCAGCTCTGCCATGTCTAAAGCCAGCAGGCTACTTCTCACATCCGGGATCACCTGCAGGGAGGTTTCATAAATGATCCCTTTATCCGGTAAAGGAGAAAGCACATCTTCTTCCGTGATTTCCGGTCTGACCACATCAATATCCTGGTTAATATCCAGCTCCAGTAACTGTTTTAATTGTAGTTTGTAGTTTGCCAGATTAGTCTGGGCAACCACTAACTGATATTTGTCGCTGCTATACTGGCTTTCCAGTTGGGCAACCTCTACTCTCGAAAGAGAACCCGCGTTCATTAACTCGATGGCCCGGTCCCGTTCCGACTGGGATACCTCTACGGTGTTCTCCGTGATCCGGATCGCTTCATAGGCATACAGGATCTGCATGTAGCTTTGTACCAGGTTGAGCAGAATGTCATATTCATTTTGTTCTACATTTAGCTCCTGTACCTCATTCTGTAGCTCTTGTTGCTGGATATTGATCCGCCGGCGGTTTCCGTTGAAAACGGTCCAGTTGGCATTCAGCCCATAGTTCCCGGAATAGCTATGATGATTGGATTCTGCATTGCTGGAGGGGTAGTTGGTATAATTTTGGCTGACCGTACCGGAAAGAGAAGGAAAAAGCTGGGCTTTGGCTAATAACACATCTTCCTGTCCGGATAGATAACTGATCCGGCTTTGGTTTAACTGAATATTATTATCCAGTGCATAGTCAAGACATTCCTGTAAGGTCCATACAACCGCACTGTCCTGTGCTTTTGCTGCAAAAGGAGATAGACAGAGCAGGAATAAGATGAAAGAACGATATAGTTTCATAATACATTAATTTTGCAACTTGTCAGAGGCAAAGCTAAGGTATCATGTATTTCTTCACAACTTAGATCGCTACATACCCCCTATTAATTGATAAAAGGGGCTGTTTAGTCGACGAATCATAACCAGGATAGAGTCCTCCAAAGAGAAAAAACAAATCAGGAATTAATCCTGGTAACTATTAAATTATTTTTCTGACCACGACCGTTGATTTTGTTATATGATCATATAACAAATAATTACCAGTAAAGGATCAGACCGGCGATCCCGGCTAAGAAGATCATCAGGATCGGATGGATCTTAAACTTCCAGGTGAGAAGGAAAGCAGCCCCGAAAATGAGGAAACTTTTGTAATCAATAAAGTTCTCATGATTCATCAACATCAAGGCTGCCGCAGCAATCAGTCCGACAGTAGCCGGACGCAATCCTAAAAAGGCAGCTTCCACATACTTGTTATTCTTAAACCGGGAAAAATAATAAGAAATGACCAACACCAGCACAAAAGAAGGAAGGCAGACCGCGAAAGTGGTCAGACAGGATCCAAGGATCGCCATGGCCGGAGAATAACCGGCATTCAGTACGGCTGTGTAACCGATATAAGTGGCACTGTTAATCCCGATAGGACCTGGGGTCATCTGGGAAATAGCCACAATGTCCGTAAACTCCTGTAAAGTGATCCATTTATATTTATCTACCACATCCGCCTGGATCAGGGAGAGCATGGCATAACCCCCTCCAAATCCAAAGATCCCGATTTTTAAGTAAACCCAAAGTAGTTGTAAATAGATCATATCACACTTTTTTTACATAGAGACCGTAATACAAACCTCCCGCAATCGCCGCAAGAATAACATAGACGGGAGATATCCCCAGTTGCCAGATCAGTAAAGCGGCAACCACAGGAATGATAATCGTTTTTTTAGAAAGTTTCACGGAACGGGCAGTCGTGATACAGGGTACAGCGATCAGCGCAACTACTGCCGGACGCAACCCCTTGAATATTTTTTCTACCCAAACATTATCCTGTATCTGGGTAAAGAACAGGGCAATTGCCAGGATAATGAAAAAAGAAGGTAATATGGTACCTAACGCACAAACGACACTCCCGGTTATTTTTTTAAGTTTATAGCCGACAAAAATGGAGATATTGACAGCAAATATACCCGGCAAAGACTGAGCCACAGCAAACAGGTCTATAAAATCCTCTTTGGACATCCAGCCCCGGTCCACCACTTCCCGCTGGATCAGCGGAAGCATGGCATAGCCACCTCCGATAGTGAAGGCTCCGATCTTAACAAACGTAATAAAAAGTGTCCAGTACATAGTTCTTATCTGCGACGTACACTCCGCACCGGAGCAGAGCCTGAAGAGGAACTCTGAGCCTTGGGAGCTTTTGTTTTGGTTTCTTTAGTAGAAGATTTGGTAGCACGTGCCGACTTGGTGGCTGTCTTTTTCTCTTTGGCAGTGACTGCTACCTGAGTCGTTGTGTCCGGCTTCCAGTAAAGAGCGCTTTGAAATTCTTTTAATTGCGTCTCGATCTGTTCCTGTGCAATCCGCAGTGAATCCGGTTCCGGATAGTACTGTTGCAAGGTCCGGTTCATCAGATTCTCTGTTTTAATGATCTCCCCGTCAAACATTCTCCGGCGGAAATAGTCATCAATCGTGAACGTTTTCGCATTATTCAGGTTTGAGGTCATGATATATGCGTTCGTGATGTACGGACGGATATTCTCATACGGTAACCAAAACAGCGGCATTCGTTGTTCCCCGAAATCCCCGCCAGTGGTCAGGATCGGGCAGATCGCCAGTGTTTTCACATCAAAAACAGAATTATGCTGGTCAAAATACCATGCTTCTTTTACATAATAAGAAAGGACATCCTCTGAAGGAATATCACTCTCATTCAGGATGTAAGAAGGTTGTTCACCCGGTCGTCCCGGAATTTCATCATAATAGATGTAAGCACGGTCCAGAATGGTTTTCATATCCGCACGGTGGGCATCGTCAAACGCTTCATATCCATCCAGGTATTCATAAGCCGCCACTTTTCCTTCACTCATTAACTGAAAGATCAGGAAGAAAAGATTTTTCTGTCCGTTCATCGGTCGTGTCGGATAGTAAAGGGGGGCATTTTCCTCTTTGGTGAGGTCAATTTCCCGGTAGATCACACGCATCCACCGGGCATTCCCGATCTCCTGGGTCATTCGCTCATTCATATCCTGCGCACGCGCGGTAAGATCAGGAAGTCCGCTATTCCTTTCGACTGTTTCCCGTTGTCCGCGGGTTGCCTGTGGACTTCTTCTTTCCGTATTATCGTCCTGTGCATATACAGAGGCCGTTGTGAATACGGTACTAACCGCTACCAATATGTAAAACAAACGTTTCATATGTATTGTTTCTGTCTATTAATTTACAATTACTTCAATAGGAGGAATCGAACGTTCAATTCCATCCGGTCCTTTTGCCACGACCTGGGATATATAAAACCGCTTTCCTCTGGATAATCCCTGGATATAGGTTTTCTGACGGGCAGAGAACTTCGTTCCTTCTCCCAGTTCCGTCATCACGTTACCAAAGGAATCAAAATAGGTTAATTGGAAACGGAGTACGGTATATTCCACATTTAGCAGGTCATCATCAATGGCAGCCAGGATTCCATCCGCTTCCACTAAACTGCGCTTTGCGATCGTACCCCCTTTAAAGCGACGGATATTTCCATTCGGGTCTTTATATTCGATATAAGGAAGAGGATCCGGCAGCGCACGTACCCGGAATGGGGTCTTAGCCATTTCGATTGTCCGTCCGTCCGCCATCCGGGCGTTTACCGTAATGATTGCTTCCGTTCCAACAGTCGTTGGTTTCGCTTCCCACAGGTCTCCGCTCCGTGTTAAAGTCCCGTTGGTCATGGTTGCGGTTACGTTTCCGCTCGGCACCCCGGGAACGGCAATACGGATCTGGTTAGAGATGCCGGCATAGAGTACATTCATCAGCACCGGAGCTACGGTCGCGCTGGGTTCGGTCACATAGTATTCACTTTTGAATTCCCGGCGCATCATCGTACCGTCACTGTTCGGCATTTCAATATATCCCTCCACCGGGAAGGTTCCGGTCGATCCGGCTGTGACAGAATAGACCCCCTGGTTTTCATAAGGCAATTCATTTCCGCCAACATAAATAGCCGGACGTTTGGTAGAGTCGACGGCTGATAATACGATATTCGCTCTGTATTGTCCACCCCGCATAACGATCTGGCTTTCCGGAATCACCTGGGCCGTGATCTGGTTTACACGGTAGTCTCCCACATCCACACTGCTTAACAGATAGGAAAGAACTTCCCCCTCTGCATAACGGACATCACTTTGCAGTTTAGTCAATAAAGTAACAGCCGCCGCTACCGGCATGTTCTCAAACAATGCTGTTTCCCGGGTCCGGATATTCAATCCGGGTTTATGAGGAGGTGTAGTGCTCAGGCTGGCTTCTAAGATACGGGTCTTGGCACTATCCTGTACCATGTTCGCTAACATATTGCGATAGGACTCAATGGCCTCCCGGAGGTTTTTACCCTCTCCGTTGATAGGAGCCAGCATTACACGGGAAGCTGCTTCCAGATCATCTTTATGTTGTATGTTATTGACATCCCCTTTTTCTCCGTCCGTCACTTTGACAATACGGACTTTCAGATCCTGAATGTAATCATATAGGTCATCGGATGCTTTTTTTACCTGTTGTCCTTTCTGATACCATTCCTGCACCTTTTCATGATTGGACTCATAGTATGCCGTTAACTCGTTATTGACAATCTCATTCCGGTGGGAAGAATTGTCTATAGAGGTTTGCAAGCTATTTTCTACCAATTCAAATCCGTCCAATACCTCCGATGACACATTGAGTGCCATCATCGCAATGAACACCAGATACATCAGGTTGATCATTCGCTGACGGGGTGAATTAGGATTACTTGATACTCCTGCCATGTTTTTTTATTTCAGTTGTTATAACGAGTAATTGTTTATCCCTGTTGGTTGTTGTAAGGGTTCTGATAAGGATTCCCCTGCAGCGGTGGCTGCTGTTGGTACACCGGCTGTGGCTGTGGCTGAGCCTGTGGTTGTTGTGGCTGAGCCTGCTGGTATGGATTCGGGGCAGGTGCTGCTCCGGCATACATATTCACAGTCATAGCCTGTAATAAGCGGCTGTACACCTGATTCAACTGGGTTAACTGCTGGGCCATTTTTTCTGTTTCACTACGGAATACAGAACTATCTATTACCGACCCGTTATACAGATCCCGGATCCGGTTCAGGCCGGCATTAATGTTCTCGATCGAATCGATCTGTGAACTAACTCCTTTTAGTTGTAATTCATAGATCGTATTCAAGCCGGTAATATTGCGGTTCAGCATTTCCATCTGCTGTACATAGCCCTGCGAATGTTGATTGATGCCGTCTGAAACATCTGTCAGTGAGGTGGTAATCTGGCTGAATTTTTCCATGTTCTGAGCCATTCCGGAAAGTTGTTCCAGGTATTTCTGCGTAGCTTCTGTCAGATCTGCCATTTTAGAGATCTGTTCAGCAGCACCATTCAGTTTCTTAATGCTTTCACTCAGGTCTTTGGTCTCCCCGGCAGATACTTCTCCGGTAGCAATGCCCAGACCGCCGGCAGGAGTACCCTGACCGGCTATTCCGCCCACCATGACAGGAGCGCCCTGTGTGTCATCCTCTTCCCCTTTGACTAAAGAAGAAATAGATTTCTTGCTGAATTCCGGACGGTCTAAGGGATTTTTGGATTTCAATACGGGAAATACATCTTCCCAGTTATATTCATGGCTGGGACGTTCGAAGGCAGAAACTGCGAATACTAACGATTCAACGATCATAGCCACAAAAAGAATCTGATTGGCGTAAGGAAGGTGGAGTAATTTGAAAAGAGCTCCCAGGATTACAATGGATGCACCCCAACTGTAACAGAAATTCAGTACCCTTTTTCCTCTTTCACTGGAAAGGAACATCTCCACTCTGTTTTTATATCTTCTATACTTTCCCATATTTTATTCAAGTATTAATCTTTTCCTTCTTAGCTTTTTATTTTACTTTTTTGGCTTTTCCCCGTGCAAACCCGATTTGGGTACGGGCACAACGGAAACCGATATATGAACGGGTCTCGTTCTGGTATTCAAAGGCTCTCATATCTGAGCGTATGAACTGAGCCACATCTTTCCAGGAGCCGCCGCGAACGACTTTCTTTTTCATCTCATATGGATCATCGATCGCTGCATTATAACGCAGATCCGGGTTCATATCGCTCATCTGGCTCGGACCTGATTCCATATAGGTAGTGGAAGTCCACTCGGCCACATTACCAGCCATATCATATAAACCAAATTCATTCGGAGCAAATGATCCAACCCGTGAAGTGATCAGGTGGCCATCTTCCGTATAATTCCCATTCCCCGGTTTGAAGTTCCCTAAAAAGCAACCCTTACTGCTTTGTAAGCCATCTGTAGCCCAGGGATATTTATACTCATTCTTTCCGGTTCTGGCCGCATATTCCCATTCACCTTCCGTAGGCAAACGGAACGGTTCAATAGCATAACCTGCGGGCAGGCTCATGGAAGACTTGAACAATTCAGTTCTCCAGATACAGTAGGCGTTCGCCATTTCCCACGAAACACCAACTACAGGATAGTCATCATAACCCGGATGGGTGAAGTACATACGCATGTAAGGCTCATTGTAGGCATTGTTGAAATCATTGACCCATACGGTTTCATCGGGGTATATATTCACAATGCGGGTATGAAGGAAATCCCATTCACTACTCAACGGACGGGTAATGGTCTCATTGATGATGAAACCGTCGTCATTGATATAGGCCGTATCTTTAGAGATCATCACTATTTCATTCGGGTTCACGGTAATGTCCGTATTCCGGACACGGTCTGAAGGGTCCAGCCGGTGTTTACGAAGTGCAGCAGAGGTATGGTCATACCATTCATATTTATAGTTCATCTGCTTTTCGTCCAGTCGTTTTTCACCCGTGATCGGATGCGTGTAGTAAACACTTTCAATGGCTAACATTTCATCCTCATTGGCCCGCTTCCAGGGGATAGGTCTGCTCCAGTCCAGATAAGGAGTCACCGGTTCTCCATAACGGTCTTCCGTGATCTTGAACAGTTCATTCCCTCCGTAAGCCGGATCCGCCAACCGTTCCCGGATGATAGAATCCCGTACCCAGTGCAGGAATTGACGATATTTCGCATTGGTCACTTCTGTCTCATCCATCCAGAAAGCATCAAAAGAGACTCCTTTAGTCTCTGGCATGATCCCCCAGATTGAATCCTTATCATTCGGACCCATTTCAAAAGCACCTCGTTTAATAAGAACCATACCATATGGGGCCGGTTCGTTTACAGCAGTACTCCGGACTCCTGTAACTTCTCCACCGCTACCTAACAATGATTTCCCACAAGAGGATAATAAGGTCACTGCTACAAGTACTAATAATACTTTTTTCATATACTAATTATAATATACGTACACTTTTATGTCTATATTGTCCAGTCTTTGTCTTTTTCAGGTTCATCGAAAAACGAAGGAATAACTCGTGGCTTCCTGCAGTGCCTTTACGGATGGCTGTCGTGGGAAAGTCGTAAGCATATCCTGCCTGAAAATTTTTGATGTTGGCTCCTAATAATAGGATGACTGATTCGTTCACCCTCCAGGAGAATCCACCATTAAACATTTTATTATATACCAGCCGTGCGGTGATGTCTGCCGACATGAATTGCATATCAGTCATCAAAAACACGGAAGGCTGTAATTCAAATAACGGGTTACTCAATTGAATATTGTATCCACCGGTGAAATTATATGTCCGCGGGATATAGGTGGAAATGTTTTCATCTAATTCTATTTCCGATTCGGTGAAATGCATCACGCCCAGTCCGACGTAGAATTTTGTGTGTGTATAGAAGAGTCCGAAATTCACATCCAGGCCCATCCCGTTGTTGCTGGTCTGTGGAATCGCTTCGTCATCAAGCGTATGGTCCGGGCTTTCGGAAATGTCGGGTATATAAATGCCCTCCGCGTCAAAGGACATATTGGCAAGTCCAAGCTGGAACCCTCCACTTAGCACCCCTCCGAACAGTTTATGTTTGTAGGCATATTGTAAACCGACCACCGTGTTCCGGAAAAGCCCGGCCTGATCAGAATAGAAAGCCGCACCGATCCCATGATTGGTCTTCGCAAAGGAGAAAGGCATGTCTGCCGTCACAAAGAATGATTTGGGTGCCCCACTGAATCCGGCCCACTGTTGCTTATGGATAGCCATCGCATTTAGTTTTTCGGAAGTTCCGGCGTAAGCAGGATTATAATAACCGAGTGTCATGAAGTATTGACTATATCTCGCGTCAATCTGCGCCCGGACAATAGCCGGACAACCCAGTAATAGTATTATAAAGAACAAAAAGGCTCTTTTCATTGCGCAGACACTCAATCCGTATATATTTGAAATTCTACTAATACGAAACGGAGTGAAAAGGAATAAATTGTGTTCAGGGTTTAAAAACAAACGAGGCAGGAAGCCTGAAAGACTATTCTACCTCGTTTTATTTCTTAAGAACTAAGTTCTCGCTTATTAATACTCTTCTTCATTAAAAAAGAAGTCTTCCTTACTTGGATAATCAGGCCAGATATCTTCCATACATTCATAGATCTCACCTTCATCCTCCATTTCCTGCAAATTCTCAATCACTTCCAAGGGCGCTCCGGAACGTTGTGCATAGTCAATCAACTCATCTTTTGTTGCAGGCCATGGAGCGTCCTCTAATTTTGAAGCTAATTCTAATGTCCAATACATAGCTGTCAAGTGTTTGCAACCACACAGTGTGGTTAGGTTTCTCAATTTTCCCGCAAAAATAAAACTTTATTTCTTAGATGCAAGTATAATCCCAAATAATTTCGTGTCCATTGCTTTTTATGCACTCTTTTCTGGCCAGAACGAACAGATAATCCGATAACCGGTTCACAAACATAAGAACTGCATCCTCTACCGGGCTTTCTTCATGCAACTGATAGATCCGGCGTTCGGCCCGGCGGCAAATGGTGCGGCATACATGTGCCAACGAGGCGGAACGGCTTCCCCCGGGCAGAATAAAATGTTTCATTTTAGGAAGTTCACTGTCAATCCGGTCAATCTCTTTTTCGATCCGTTGAATACTTTCTTCCGACTCTTTACTTTCGATTTTCAGTTCCGTACATGCCTGATCGGTAGCTAAGTAAGAGCCGATCGTGAAAAGTTTGTGTTGCACAAACAACAGGAAGTCCAGATCCTGCTGGTCCGTGAGTTCGACCATTAACAAACCGATAAAAGAGTTTAGTTCGTCGATGGTGCCATAACTTTCTATACGGTCATTTGTTTTGGAAACTCTTTGTCCTCCCACGAGAGAGGTCAAACCTTTATCTCCTGTCCGGGTATATACTGCACTTTTTTTCATATGAATAATGTATTAACAAACGATTCAGGTCTTAAAAATAGACTTTATAATTCCGTTTATGAAGTTTTGGGTTGAAAAAAACCAATCCCATCGAATAAAGATCGATCGTAACGGTCACCTCAGGCCGTGCGAGTACCTGCTGCCAGAGCTCCCGCATCTCCTTATTGCTTTTGATTCCTTTGATCACAAAAACCGTCCGTGCATGAATATGTTCCAGGCAGGTTTTGAATATCCATTCATTTTCAAAGGTTTCCGTGGCTGTATTGAAATAGACAAAATCTAATTGTTTCAGGGAGGAGAGAACCGGGGGCAGGATCTCTTCATAAGCTCCCACCTGGAGTGTCACCGGATTCCGGAAAGCCTGCTGATACACCCATTGGGAAATAGTAGCAAATTCTTTTACATGTTCCAGAGCGATACAATTCACTCCGGTCCGGTAGGAAGAAAGATAGAGGGCGGATAATCCCATCGAAGGCCCTATCTGTAAAATATGCTCCGGTTTGAAATAGTTCGTCAGCCGGAAAAGCAGGGCACCATGCTTCGGATTAATCGCTTCCTGTGCCACGATCCGGGCAATGGAGCGTGTCCGCAGCTTTCCCTTGTGATGCCTGTCCGGATAGGTGATCCTTTCTTCTTTAAAAGAGAGACGTTTCCTGAGCAACTCAATCTCATGGAAAGTGTAGTAAGGACTTTTCTCCTCAATCACTTTAGTGATCAGGTTAAAAACGAAGGGCGAATGCACCCCGTGTCCTTTCCGATGGCGTATTCTTCTGTAAATCAGTATGCTTTTTCGTAATGTGTTAGCCTTTGGTATGATTCGCATATTCCCATTTAATTTCCCCGCAAAGTTAACTCTTTTTCCCAACCGGTACTATAGCACCTCAAACTTATGCGAATCCTTTCCATTTATCCGGAGAGCATTTCTGATTAACTTGTTCTATCTTTTCTGCTTCTTTCATAGTTTAATAATCACATGGAACATACTCATCTTTAAGCATCGAATAGTATAAACGATCCACATATTTTCCTTCCATAAAAAAGAAATCCCGTAAAGTTCCTTCATATGTAAAATTACACTTACGAATGACCCCCCCTTGTGATGCTATATTCCCATCTTTGTGGCAAACCTGCACCTTATGGAAATTGACTTCGTTGAAACAAAAATCTAAAATTGCTTTTACTGCTTCAGAACAATAGCCTTGTCTGTGGAATTGCTTCCCTAAAGCATATTCTATTTCACAAAAATGATTCTTATCATTTACTAGAAAAATGGCAATTTGTCCCATACAAATACCTGATTTTTTCTCAATAATAGCCCAACGATAGTAATCAGGGCGCTCATAAGAAGAAATATACTGTTCCAATAAACTCGTAACCTCTTGCTGTGTGGCGTAGACAGGTTCGGATATCATAGATTGAATATCCGGATCATTGATCCAGTTAGCAAGCATATCGTTATCGTCTGTAAATTGGAATTGCCTTATGATTAGTCGCTCTGTTTCTATAGTTTTACTTCCTTGATGTTTCAACATATTTATACTTTTTAGTTGACTGTAGGTGTGTGTAAATTCATTCTTATTGATTATCCCGTATTAAACGACCTATTCCCCAATCTCCTTTTTGATGAAATTTTCTAATTGTTTTTTATTGTTTCTACTTCATAGAATAGGCATTCAAGAGACAATGTGTTTGATAAACATTATCAATTAGTGGGTCGAAATTTGGATGTTTTACTATCATTGAAATTTGAATTATGGAGTAAAGGTAATGAATTCCTGTGGATTACGATTGTTTATTCAGGCTGTTCTCAATGCTTTTAATCTGTTTTCCGCTTAGATATTATCTACTTGACTCTCTATGATTTTTTTAGGTATTCACCTATTCACCTTTTTAATAAATAACTGATTAACAGGTTATAAAGGTGAATACCTGAGTTTTCAGGTATTCACCACGCAGGCTTTTTGTCTGAAATACAGTAGATTAGATATGCACCTCTAAGATGTAAGGATACGTCTCTGCCGGGAAGTTATTGCTACCCTCTACACCCTGGCATCGTTTTATGCCTACCTTCTTATCCTTTAGGTATGCACCTTCCGGTCCTACCCTCTACACCCTACGGATAGTTGCCCTGCGGGTAAGTGAAAATACATATAGGGATATCTGCCAGCCAATTACTAATAGGTGAATACCTAATGTGCTGAAGGATAATTGTTTGAATAGCCTATTAGACGAAAATGAATACTTAGTGAATACCTGAACAGTCAGGTATTCACTTTTATGGCTTGTGAATCAGTTGTTTAACAAAAAGGTGAATAGGTGAATACCTAAAAAAAATTATAGGGAGAGAATACTATTAATAGCTGGCATTCACCTCCGGATTCAGGAAAGTTAATATTTTCCCGCTGAGTTGTAGTAAGGAGATCTCACACAATTTAGTCGCATATTCTGCAATGGATTGACGTTCTTCAGCTTGTAGCAGATTGTTCTGTGCTTCACGAAGTTCAATACCGGACAAGTCTCCCAGCTTGTAACGATCCAGCGCGATATTATAGTTCTCCTGTGCTGTAATGAGGTTTTCTTTTTCCAACCCCCACAAATCGAGGTTGTTCTGATAGGCCATCCATAGGTTGCTCATATCTGCACGCAGGGAGAGTTCCAGCTCCTGGATGCGGAGATCCTTGTTCTCGATCTCGATCCGGGCATTGCGCTGTTCACGGCGGCGGTTAAATCCATCAAATACATTGATCCCGACAGTCAGGCCGTAATTGAGTCCCAGACGGTGTTGCATATCTATGTTATTGTTGTCATACCAGTTGGCCGTATATCCATATCCCGCATTTAATCTGACATAGGGATAGTTGCGGCTTCTTGCTTTTTTGTAATCAATTTCGGACAGGGTCCGGTTCTTTTGGGCGATTAAAAGAGCCGAGTTTGTAGCCAGTGTGTTTTGCCATAATTCCACTTCATCCAGAAAAGGATTCGGATGGATCAGGGAATCTTTCAACAGGATCTGCTCCTCTACATTGTCCAGCGCCATCAGTTCGTTTAACCGGATGCGGGAAGTATGGACCACCTCCAACTGATTTAAAACCGTGGAACTATCGGAATTGAAGTCAACCCGTGCTTGTTGGAAGTCTAATCTCGACATCGAACCGATGTAATATCTCTCTTCTACAATACGAAGGCGCTCTTTGGAAAGTTCCAGGGTGGCCAGCAGGTTGCGTAAACGGGTTTTTGCCGGATCAGGTTGTAATATTCACCCGCCAGATTAGCCACGAACTCTTCAATGGTCAACCGAGTGTTCAATTCACCCATTCGTTGCAGTTCCCGTAAGCGGTCATATTCTGCCTGGATGTTGAATCCGTCGAAAACAGTCCAGCTCATGTTTAATCCCATATTCACCGTTTCATTCCCGATACCGTTTCTCTTTTCAAAGTTGCCGGTTTCACTATCTCTTTCATTGTAGTTATAGATGGTTCAGCTGAGCGCCAGCGGCGGGTGAGGGGGGGTGGGG
>JAJQEE010000045.1 GCA_021201865.1 Tannerellaceae bacterium
ACTTAGGACATGGGGTTAAAAATAAATTTTCTTTTATCCAAGATTACAAATTTACAATTGCATTTGAAAACAGTTCAGTATCTGGTTATACGACAGAAAAATTAGTGGATCCCATGAGTGTAAACTCCTTACCAATCTATTGGGGAAATCCGGATGTAAATCTGGATTTTAATATCAACTCTATTCTGCATTTAAAAAATGAAAATCAAATTGAAGAAATCATAGCGCAAATTATTTATCTGGATACTAACGATGTCGCTTATTCAAAAAAGTTAAAAGAGCCATGGTTGAAAAATAATCTTACCCTGGAAACTTGGATAGAGAAATTAGATATTTTCTTACATAATATTTTTAAAACTTCTTCCAGACGGATCACAACCTATGGATATAATTCATTTTATTTTACAGAACAGAAATTTGCGTCACGTTTTCTTGATTTTCCTATTATAAGGAAAATTGTTAAAAACATTTGATGAGTTACAAAGCCAGATAGGATAACAGGCTATTAAATTTATTACTAATGCAAGAGAAATTAAAATCATATTGTTCACTAAATAATTCTTTTACTAAGTCTTTTGTATATCATATTGGGTACAATGCCGGTTTCTTTTCTGAATATAATAACATGATATTGGCCATGGTGTATTGTCTGGAGAATAAACTAAAATTCACTTTATACTCCAAAGATGCAAACTTCCGGATAAAAGACGGATGGAGTGATTATTTTCAGCTTTTTTGCGATGAGAAAAAGAACCCTTTACATTCCATTTTCAATGTTCGTGCAGAAAGACGCTTTAAATCTCAAATACTCAATTCTATATTTTTTTTATTAGCAAAATCATTTAGCCAAACAATCCCTAATCAACTTCTCACATTTGAACTATGGAACAAAGTTCGTACACTTCCTGCTAATAAGATCTACTCTTTTAAGGAAATAAATTTAAACGGGAATTTGAGAGAGATTTGTTATGAACTTGTAAAAATGACCTGGAACTACAATTCACCAACAGATATCCAGATAAAAGAATTAATACAATCCCTTTCTTTGCCTGAAGAATATGTAGGATTTCATATTCGGGGTGGTGATAAATTTATAGAAGCACCATTGTTAGAAGTTAATTTATATATGGAAAAGGCAAGTTCACTCACAACCATAAAAAAGGCCTTTGTTTTAACAGATGATTATACCGTCATAGAATTATTAAAGCAAAATTATCCGGATTGGGAATTCTTCACTCTATGCAAAGAAAATGAAAGAGGATATTTTCATCAAAATTTGAAAAAGGAAAGTATCGATTCTAAAAAAGAAAAATTCATTAAACTATTTGCTTCTATGGATATATTGGCTAACTCGCAGATCTTTATTGGAGCGTTTAGTTCAAACCCCGGGATTTATTTAGGTATGCGAATGGAAAAGGAAAAGATATATTCTCTTGACATACCTGAATGGAAAATCTAATCAGCAACCTATCAATCCTTTGGTAATATAATAACGAAACAGAATAATTTTATTACCTTTTTTCAATCTTCCCGTTACAAAATAAGCAATCCATAAAGCAACACTGGCAAACCATTTAAATATTTCCACACAAAAACGATATAGATACGCCTTTTTATGAGAAGAATAAGTTCTTATTCTTTCACTTTTGCCAATTCCATAAGCAATTTTCACAAAAAAATCAACAGACATTTTTTCCGCAGGAAGATGATGATAAATCTTTGCTATTGGCAAATAATAACATTTCTCTCCTCCCTTAATCAGTCGAAGGAAAAAATCTTTGTCTTCCGCACCAAGAACTGAATTTCCCTTTCTTCCTAAATCAGGATTAAAAATACCATATTTATAAAATAACTCTTTTCTAAAGCAGGCATGACCTGTTCCAGGATAGTCTTTACCTTTTAATAATTTGATGTGATCACCTTTATTATATTCTCCGGTTATAGCCCTGGAAATAAATGGAGTTAACCAGGCAGGCTTTACATCTTCATATACCGGGATCACGGGGCCGGCAGTAATACCTGCATCAGGATGATTAGTGAAAAAATCGAGTACACCTTCCAGAAAATCAGGATCTATGGTCTCATCATCGTCCAAAAAAACGATAATATCACCACGGGATTCCTGGATTCCTCTATTTCTTGCATAGGAGATCCCCTGTGAGCTCTCCATAAAATATTTTAAAGGAATGTCCGGAAACTCTTTTATATAATTAGAAATTATCTCCTCTGTATTATCTGTACTTTTATTATTAACCATAATAATTTCAAACAACTCTGAAGAGAGGGCCTGAAATCTAAGACTATCCAATATCATAGGAAGATACCGTCCTCTATTATATGTACAGATGATCACAGATAAAGTCATATTCATATAATTATAAACAATTACTTAGCAAAGTTACAAGAATATTTTTCCCGGATTAGTATATTTGTGCTATAATACTAAAATAAAGAAAATTCATAATGCAGGAATTCATAAAGAAAAATGCGATCCATTTTGGTGCAATTCTTCTCTTTCTAATTTTATCAATGACCTATTTCTCACCTGTTTTTTTAGAGGGGAAAACACTCCGTCAGTCAGATAACGAGAAATTTGCAGGTATGGCACAGGAGTTGATATCTTTAGAAGGAAAAACAGACGAAATCATAGCCTGGCAAGGTAATATGTTTTCCGGTATGCCCTCTTATCATACGACTGTAATAGGAGTACCTCAAAACGCTTTGTCCTACGTTAGCACTTTATTATCTTTTATAGATTATTTTTCAGCCAGAATGATATTTATTAGTTTGGTATGTTTTTATATTCTATTATGCGTATTAAAAGTAAACCGCTGGTTAGCCATAGCGGGTGCTATAGCATATGCTTTTGCATCTTATAACATCATCATCATAGTTGCAGGTCATATAACCAAAGGATATGTAATAGCTTACATGCCTTTAACTATTGCTGGGATGCTATTGCTATTTAAAAATAAAACCTTTTGGGGCAGTATTTTATTTTTATTAGGAGTTGCTTTTTCCATCAAAGAAAATCACTTGCAAATAACATATTATCTATTTCTTCTTTGTTTGTTTTTATATGGGGGGTATGTATACTCTACTATTAAAAACCGAACTTTCACTCAATTATTAAAAACCTCTGGCTTAATGTCAGCCTGTGTAATTATTGCCATTCTTCCAAATCTCAAAAATATGTATTCCAACTGGGAGTTAAGTAAAACATCTACACGTGGTGCTACTGAACTTACAATTACCTCGGATAATGGTCAGAAAATTTCGACTGGTCTCGATCAAAATTATGCATTTCAATGGAGTTATGGTAAAGGTGAATTATTGACTTTACTAATTCCAAATGCGTATGGAGGAGGATCTGTAGGAACACTGAATAGTGATTCTGAATTATATAAAACTCTACGTTCACATGGAGCTCAGGTTGGCAAAGAAGTACAAACCTATACATATTGGGGAGATAAACCCGGGACATCGGGTCCTGTATATATGGGAGCGATTGTTTGCTTTCTTTTTATCTTAGGAATGTTTGTCATAAAAAACAAGATCAAATGGTGGCTGTTTGCTGCAGCAGTTTTTCTGACATTCTTAGCTTTAGGTAGAAATTTCGATGTATTCAACGACCTTATGTTCCACTATCTGCCAATGTATAATAAGTTCAGAACCGTGGAAATGGCATTAGTCATTCCAGGCTTAATTCTACCACTTATTGCATTCTGGGGATTAAGCGAAATAATTAAAGGAAAGATTGATCAAAAACTTCTTAATCGCGCGTTTTATACTGCTTTAGGACTTACGGGAGGAATTTGTCTGATCATATGGATTGCTCCGACAGCATTACTGAGTTTTCAATCCAACTATGATACCTATTATCAATTGCCGGATTGGTATTATAATGCTCTACTTATTGACAGAGCGTCTTTAGCATCCGATGATGCACTGAGATCTTTCATCTTCATTTTACTGGCAGGAGCTTTACTATTTTGGTTATCTAAAACAAACAGGAAAGAACAAGTTGGAACGATAGTAAGCATATGTTTAGGAATTTTAGTATTAACAGATCTATGGAGTGTTGATAAAAGATATTTGAATGATGATCACTTCATCCATGAAAAACCACAGGAATTATATAAACCCTCAGTTGCGGATAATATCATATTAGAGGATAAAGATGTTTCATTCCGGGTGTTAAACCTGAATAACCCTTTCCAGGAAACGACAACAGCCTACTTTCACAAATCAATCGGTGGGTATCATGCTGTTAAATTGGGAAGATATCAGGAATTAATTGATCTCCGCCTACATCCGGAGATGAATAGGATCATTACTGCTTTACAAACAGCAACAAGCCCTCAGGATCTGATACCTACATTTGCGCAGTGTTACTCTCTGAATATGCTTAACACACGGTATATCATATATAGTCCGGATCAACCACCTCTGAGAAATCCCTTCGCCTATGGGAATGCCTGGTTTGTGGATAGATATAGTATGGTTGAAAATGCAGATGAAGAAATATTGGCATTAAATACAATTAACCCTTTGCAGGAGGCAGTTATCGATAAAAGATTTTCTCATGAGTTGACTGATTTTAAAGTGTCTTTGGATTCTGCGGCAACTATCGTATTAAACAGTTATTCACCAAACCGTTTAATATACACATCACAGGCTGAAACAGAACAATTAGCTGTTTTCTCGGAAGTGTATTATCAACCAGGCTGGAAAGTAACAATTGATGGATCTCCTGCCTCACATTTCCGGGCAAACTGGATTCTCCGGGCAATGAGAGTTCCGGCAGGTAACCATGAGATTGTATTTGAGTTCCGCCCGGACGGATATATTACTGCTTCTTATATAGAATCTTACAGCTCTTTCCTTATTCTTTTATTAGTAATCGGAGCCATTGGCTATACGTTATGGAATAATAAAAAGAACAAAAAAAACAGTGAGGCAGATTCTCAAACAGAAAACAAATGAAAATTGGAGTAATAGGACTTGGTTATGTAGGATTACCCTTAGCTGTAGAGTTCAGTAAGAAATACAAGGTAATCGGATACGATATTGACAGTATTCGTATCCGGGAGTTAAATCAAGGCATTGACCGCACTAAAGAAATAGGGGAAGAGGAGCTTCTTCAACAGATTGGAAATAATGAAGGATTAATTCTAACTGACAACTCCTTATCTCTTCAAGCATGTAACTTCTATATCATCACTGTTCCGACTCCTGTTACCAAATTCAAAACACCGGACCTCACCTTTCTTTATGAAGCGACTAAAACAGTTGGAAAATATCTAAAAGCGGGTGATATTGTAGTATATGAGTCTACTGTTTATCCCGGATGTACTGAGGAGGAATGTGTTCCTATCCTGGAACAGGTTTCAGACCTAAAATATAACATTGACTTTTATTGTGGTTATTCACCGGAACGTATTAATCCGGGAGATAAAAAAAATACATTGACAACCATTAAAAAAGTAATTTCCGGATCTACGGAGAAGGCTACCAAGTTGATTGATGAGGTTTATTGTTCTATCATTCATGCCGGAACTTTTAAAGTGAATTCAATTAAAGTTGCAGAAGCTGCCAAAGCGATAGAAAATGCACAACGGGATGTAAATATTTCTTTCATGAACGAACTGGCATTGATCTTTGATAAAATGAATATTGACACCCAGGAAGTGCTGGAAGCTGCGGCTACAAAATGGAATTTTTTAAATTTTTCACCAGGTTTAGTTGGTGGCCATTGTATTGGGGTAGACCCTTACTATTTGCTTCATAAATCACAACAATTAGGTTATAATCCCCAGGTAATTCTTTCCGGTAGAACTGTAAACGATGAAATGGGACGATTTGTTGCTTCCAAGACTGTGAAATTAATGATCCGGCATGGTATCAGGATTGTGGGAAGTAAAATCCTGATATTAGGGTTCTCTTTCAAAGAGAATTGTCCGGATACACGAAACACGAAAGTGATTGATGTAATAGATGAATTAATTGACTTTGGTGTCCATGTAGATGTGTATGATCCTCATGTAATAATAGAGGATATAAAAAAAGAATATAATATAGAACTATTAAAAGAGGAGCCGGTGTATACTGAGTATGATGGGATCATACTTGCTGTTGCGCATGATTCATTCAAAGAAATAGATTTTAGCTTTGTAAAGAACCAACGAACGGTTCTTTTTGATGTAAAAGGAGTTTTAGAAAAAGAGTTTGTACATGGAAGACTCTAACCTTTTACTTATAGAAGGTTTTTTCAAATGCGGCAAATTCACCTTTCCCTAAAATGATCCGGTTCCAGAGTCCGGATAAAAAGCCACACCCATATCCCAATAGTTGTATATAAGAAGCTATAATAGATAAAAAACCAATCTTAATACTCTTATTTTTTATACTGGAATCAATAAAAACAAGTAAAGCATATAAGAGAAGAGGTAAAAGACTCCAGCGACAAAAGAAAGAACCTATCAGAAAGAAAACAACTCCCAAAGTAAAAAGGGCAGGTAATAGGTGAACCAACTTCAAAGAATCCGGATATTTTTTATACAAATTGATACGGGCAATTCCTGAATTAAACACCTGGCGAAAAAATTTTTTCCAATCTGTACGCCGTTTATGATAGACCCATGCAGAAGGAAAAAGAGAGACCTTATATCCACCTTTATATATACGAATACTAAAATCAATATCCTCTCCAAACCGCATTTTTGAAAATCCTTCCAATGCATCATACACTGTTTTTCGTATTCCCATATTGAAACTACGAGGATAAAATTTATCAAGTTCCTTTTTACCTCCACGTATTCCTCCGGTAGTAAAAAAAGAGGTCATGGAGTAATTAATCGCTTTCTGAATAGGAGTAAAATTATCAGACGCCCGGTCAGGTCCCCCAAATGCATCTGTGTCCTTTGCCTTTAATTCTTCTAATACAGCATGTATATACCCGGCAGGTAAAATACAATCAGAATCCAACACTATTAAATAAGTACCTAAAGCTTTACGGGCACCATAATTCCGGGCCTGCCCCGGACCTCCATTGGGAATATAATAATAGTTCAGAGATAATTGATCCTTATACCGTTCAAATTCTTTTTCACAGGTAATCTGAGAACCATCTTCCACGAGAATGACTTCAAAATCCCTGACTGTTTGTTGGGTCAGACTTGCCAAAAGTTCTTCTACTTCATTCGGACGATTATAAACAGGAATGATCAGTGATAAGTAGGGCATAATCGTAGCATTTGAGATAAAGCCGGATCTCACTCAATCCGGCCTCCTGATTTCTTTATTCAATATCTATAATGTTCTGCTTTGTAGGGACCTTCTACGGCTACACCAATGTAGTCTGCCTGTTCCTGAGTCAATGTAGTAAGTTTAACACCGATTCTCTCTAAATGTAAACGGGCAACTTCTTCATCCAGATATTTAGGCAGACGATAAACCCCGATTTCATATTCCTTTTCCCAAAGGTCAATCTGGGCTAATGCCTGATTAGTAAATGAGTTACTCATCACAAAAGAGGGATGTCCGGTGGCACAACCTAAATTCACTAAACGACCTTCCGCAAGTAAAAAAACAGCATTTCCGGAAGGGAAAGTGTACTTATCCACCTGCGGTTTAATATTTATATGTTTTATGCCGGGATAATTAACCAGCTTATCCACCTGGATCTCATTATCAAAATGCCCAATATTACATATAATCGCCTGATCTTTCATGGCTACCATATGCTCAATCGTTATAATATCCCGGTTTCCGGTAGTAGTTACAAAAATATTTCCTTCTTTTACAGCCTCTTCCATGGTTGTAACTTCAAAGCCTTCCATAGCTGCCTGTAAAGCACAAATAGGATCAATCTCAGTAACAATTACACGGGCACCATAGGATCGCATCGAATGAGCACATCCTTTTCCTACATCACCATACCCAGCTACTACCACCACTTTGCCGGCGATCATTACATCTGTAGCCCGTTTTATACCATCTGCCAACGACTCGCGGCATCCATACAAATTATCAAATTTGGATTTAGTAACTGAGTCATTCACATTGATAGCAGGAATAAGCAATTCTCCCTTTTCCATCATCTGGTACAGACGATGCACCCCTGTAGTAGTCTCTTCCGAAACCCCTTTCATCTCAGCGATCGTTCGATGCCAGCGTCCGTTGTCCTCAGACAAAATACGGCTCAAGGTATCCAGAATAACCTGCTCTTCATGATTATTCCCCTTCCGGTTAATTGTTTCAGCATTATTCTCTGCACGATAACCCATATGAACCAATAAGGAGGCATCTCCCCCATCATCCACAATCAGATGAGGTCCTTTACCTTCCGGGAAGCGTAAGGCCATATCCGTACACCACCAATATTCCTCCAGCGTTTCCCCCTTCCAGGCAAAAACAGGAACTCCTGCAGCAGCTATAGCAGCAGCAGCGTGATCCTGTGTAGAGAATATATTACAGCTGGCCCATCGAACATCCGCGCCCAGATCTACCAATGTTTCTATTAATACAGCAGTCTGGATAGTCATATGCAAGGACCCCATCACCCGGGCTCCCTGCAACGGTTTTTGTCCGGCATATTTTTTACGAATTGCCATCAAACCGGGCATCTCGTGTTCAGCAATTTCAATTTCTTTACGGCCAAATTCAGCCAGGCTCATATCTGCCACTTTATAAGGCAGGTCAATGGAAAACAATTGTGACATTTATAGAATAATGATTAAGTTACAAATTAGTAAAATACAAAGGTAGAGAATTAATCGCAACCTTTCATTAAAAACCGTTATAACTGATGTTATAATCCTAAATCACATGAACATGTCCTTTTTTTACAAAAAGAGTATAGAAAACTATATCTATATTTGTCAGTTATAGATTCACTTCCAGCTATGAAATATCAGATCATACCACCTTCCGAACCTCTTAAACCTTTTGTTTCCTACTATTGGATATTAGAAACAGAAAAGTTGGTCCATGAAACAGAAAGGATCATACCTGCCGGGTATATGCAACTGATCTTTTACCGGTCTGACCGGGCTTTTTCCCATACGGAAAAAGAATGGCAACCTCGTACCTTCATCGGTGGACAAACCAATACTTATAGTGAACTAACCTTGTCCGGAACCATTCAAATGATTGCGGTCACTTTCCGTCCTTATGGAGCGAAAGCATTTTTTAATTTCCCGATGCTGGATTCTCTGAATCGTACTATCCCGGTGGATTGTCTCGGAGACAAGGAATTAGAAGAACTGGAGGATAAAATTATGAATACACAGGAAACTCATACATGTATCCTGCTGATAGAAGAATTTTTATTAAAACGAATGTCTACGGATCAGGATCCCTACTTTAAAAGATTACAGAGTTCACTTCTACTGGCAAATATGCAGCCGGAAACAGGCACCTCCGAACTTGCCAGTGCCTCTTGTTTCAGCCCAAAACAATATAAAAGAATATTCAACGACTATATCGGTATCAATCCGAAAGAGTTTCTACGGATTCTCCGGTTTCAGCGAGCGCTACATATTCTCCATAATCATCCGGCTATACTGTTTGCTGATTTAGCCTTTCAGGCCGGATATTATGATCAGGCACACCTCACTAAAGAATTCAAATTATTTTCAGGCTATACTCCTACTCAATACAAAGCAGTGTGCATCCCTTATTCTGATTACTTTACAGAAACTGATTGAATGTCCTTTATTTACAAATGAGAAAGTCCTGTTCCTCCCTAATTTTGTTGCAGTATAATTCAAATTAATTTTATCCATTTAAATTCTTTATTTATGAAAAGTTTAATTGCATTTTTTGAGATTCCTGCAACTCAATTTGACAGAGCTGTTACATTTTATGAAAAAACGTTCCAGGTAGAACTTTCAGTGATGAATTGCGAAAATGAAAAAATGGCTTTCTTCCCGGAAGAAGCAGGGAAATGCCCCGGCGCCATCTCATGGACATCTGAAATAGAATTTTCTCCGTCTGAACAGGGCGTACTTCTCAGCCTGAATTGCGGGAATATCGATGAGACCTTCCGGATTATAGAAGAAAACGGAGGGAAGGTCCTTGTTCCAAAAACAAAAATTGAGGCAGAAGGAATGGGCTACTTTGGTATATTTATAGATTGTGAAGGTAACCGGATCGGACTATACTCCGAATCTTAACCAAACGATCCATTCAAAAGAGACCCATGCTGGAAATTTTATATATTCCAGCATGGGCCTTTTATTATATAGCACTCAAAAAATTCCGGCTTTTAAACAGGAATAATTCCCTTTTCCGCCAATAAATCCAGACTCATTTCCCGTAGTTTAAACTTTTGTATCTTACCACTACCTGTAAGAGGATACTTATCCACAAAAAAGATATATTTAGGTATTTTATGACGGGCAATTTTTCCACGGCAAAAGTCTTTTACTATTTCTTCAGTCATCGTAACTCCATCTTTCAGAATAATAAACGCCCCTACCTCTTCCCCATATTTTTTAGACGCCACTCCTACCACCTGAACATCCTGAACCCCTTCCAGATGATATAGGAATTCCTCTACTTCACGAGGATAAATATTTTCTCCTCCCCGGATGATCATATCTTTGATACGTCCGGTTATACGATAATTACCATTTTCATCCCTGACTCCTAAATCTCCGCTATGCAGCCATCCGTCTTTATCAATCACTTCTGCCGTAGCCTGCGGATTTTTATAATATCCTTTCATAACCAGATAACCCCGGCAGCAGATCTCGCCCTGCACTCCAACCGGGCAATCCTCTCCTGTTTCCGGATCTATGACCCGGACTTCTGTAAAAGGATATTCTTTACCAACTGTGGTACAACGCTCTTCAAAACTCTCTTCTAAAGTAGTATGGGTCATACCGGGAGAACTCTCGGTCAAACCATACACACTTGTAATATAAGTAATGTGTAGTTTTTCAGTCACTGCCCGCATTAATTCTACAGGGCAAAGAGCTCCTGCCATAATCCCGGTACGTAAAGAAGATACATCAAACATATCAAACATCGGATGATTTAACTCCGCAATAAACATCGTCGGAACCCCATACAAAGCCGTACACCTTTCCTTATGAACCGAAGCTAATACTACTAAGGGGTCAAACTTCTCCACCATCACCTGCGTACATCCATGAGTCAGCACATTCATACTTGCCAGGACTACTCCAAAACAGTGGAAAAGAGGGACACAGCAACAAAGTTTATCTTCTGAAGTAAACTTCATCCCTTCTCCCGTAAAATATCCATTATTAGCAATATTATAGTGAGTCAGCATCACTCCTTTCGGAAAACCTGTGGTTCCGGAAGTATATTGCATATTTACTACATCATAACAACTAACAGTCTTTTTTGCTCTGGCCAGTTCCTCATCACTTACATTCGTACCTAAAAGAAGTAACTCCGAAGTATTGTACATCCCCCGGAATTTTTCCTGCCCTATGTAAACGACGTTCTTCATTTTTGGAAAACGTTCACTTTTCAGAAAACCCCGCTGGGAATTTTTTAATTCAGGAAGCATCGTATACACCATATCGACATAACTACCGTCAAAGACTCCTTCTGTAATGCATAGCGTATGAATATCAGCGTTTTCCACCAGATATTCTAACTCATGTTGTTTATAATTGGTATTTACGGTTACCAGGACAGCACCTATTTTAGCACCTGCATACAAAAAGGTCAACCAGTCCGGTACATTCGTAGCCCATATTCCCACATGAGTACCTTTTTTAACACCGATAGAAAGAAGGCCTTTCGCCATTTTATCTACCCGGTCATTAAATTCTTTCCAGGTAAAACGCAGATTTCTATCCGAATAAACCAAATACTCTTTATCGGGAGTAAATTCAGCCCAATGCTCAAGCCACTGCCCTAATGTCTTTTCCTGTAATTCCATAGTATATAAGAAGATTTAAATCAGTAGGGTGTATAGATCACTCCCAGAATCTTAGCGGTGCTACCATTTCCCGCATGTACATGATGGGCGACAATGGAATCATAGTAAATACTATCTCCCTCTTCCAGTACATACACATCTTTACCATAATTAATCTCAACGATCCCATTCAGTACATAAATAAATTCTTCCCCCTCATGAGTAGATAAAATGAAATCCACATCTGAAGCCGGAGCAATGTCAATCAGGAAAGGTTCCATATGACGGCCGGATTTATCCTGTGATAAGGCATGATATTCCATATGCTTACGCACAACAGGAGAATTATTACTGAAACGGATCGAGTTTTCTTCACTACTATCTTTTTTCTATAGATAACCGGTCCCAGTTCAGACTGATCATCCAGAAAAGTACCCAGACGTACGCCCAACACACGGGCTATTTTAATAAGTGGAGCTAAGGATGGGAAATCCATATCACTCTCAATTCTCTCTATCTGTTCCACACTTAAGCCTGCCCTTTCAGCGACTTCATCTAAAGTAAGTTGTTTAGAATCCCGGATAGCTTTAATTTTAGATCCGATAATTTTGTTGGTTCCCATAAGTTAGAGTTATGTATTAAAAACTGCCTTTATTTTATAAATTGTAACATAGCAAGGCAAATTTACATGATTATTTTATCTTTCCAAGAGGATATATAAATAAAAAGAGGTTGTCCTATAACATAGAACAACTTCTTCCAAAACTTCCGTAGAAGTAATTTCTTACTTTCTAAGACCCAGTTCTTTAATGATAGCACGATATCTGTTAATATCCTTACGGATCAGATAATCCAGTAAACGACGACGTTTACCTACTAACATTTTAAGAGATCTGGCGGTGCTATAATCTTTATGGTTTAACTTCAAATGTTCAGTTAAACAAGAAATACGGTATGAAAACAATGCAATCTGGCTCTCAGGAGACCCAGTATCAGTGTTAGACTTTCCGTACTTCTCAAAGATTTCTTTCTTCTTAGCTGAATCTAAATACATGATTCCTTTTACTTTAATAAATTAATAATATGTTATTGTAAGCGGATGCAAAGATAGACATTCGTTTTTGATTATCAATACTTTTGCTCTCTTTTTTTGCCAGCCACAGAATTTGTCGTAAATTTGCAGCCTACTAAATTAGTCTCAATGCAAAAGATTAGGAATATTGCGATTATCGCACACGTGGATCACGGAAAAACAACGCTCGTTGACAAAATGCTACTAGCCGGACAACTTTTCAGAGAAGGTCATGATGACTTAGATCAGTTTTTGGATAGCAACGACCTGGAACGTGAAAGAGGAATAACTATCCTGGCAAAAAATGTATCCATAGAATACAAAGGTTGTAAAATCAATATTATAGATACTCCGGGACACGCCGACTTCGGAGGAGAAGTAGAACGTGTCCTTAACATGGCAGACGGATGCCTTCTGTTAGTAGATGCTTTTGAAGGCCCTATGCCCCAGACTCGTTTCGTATTGCAAAAGGCCATCCAGTTAGGATTAAAGCCAATTGTAGTGATCAACAAAGTAGATAAGCCCAACTGCCGTCCATCAGAAGTACAGGAAATGGTTTTTGACCTGATGTTCAGTCTGGACGCTACTGAAGAACAGTTGGATTTCCCAACGATTTACGGTTCAGCGAAACAGGGTTGGATGTCATCTGACTGGAATAAGCCGGAAACAAATATCTATCCGCTGTTAGATGCGATCATAGAACACATTCCCGCTCCGGAAAGTCTGGAAGGAACTCCACAAATGCTGATTACTTCTCTGGACTTCTCTAAATATGTAGGACGTATTGCCGTGGGACGTGTTCACCGGGGAGAATTAAAAGAGGGACAGGATGTCATGTTATGCAAACGGGATGGCTCTATGGTTAAATCCCGTATAAAAGAGGTAAATGTATTTGAAGGATTAGGACGCACCAAAGTGTCTTCCGTTAAATCCGGAGATATCTGTGCGCTTATCGGTATTGAAGGATTTGAAATTGGAGAAAGTATTTGCGATATCAATGAACCGGAACCTCTTCCGACGATTGCCATAGATGAACCTACCATGTCTATGCTCTTTACGATCAATAACTCTCCGTTCTTTGGTAAAGACGGCAAATTTGTAACTTCCCGCCATATTTATGAAAGATTACAGAAGGAATTGGATAAGAATTTGGCTTTACGGGTAGTTCCTACTGAGTCTGCAGACTCATGGCTTGTATTCGGCCGCGGAGTTCTACACTTATCTGTATTAATAGAGACTATGCGCAGAGAAGGTTATGAATTACAGGTGGGCCAACCCCAGGTTATTATCAAAGAAATTGACGGAGTTAAATGCGAACCTGTTGAACAGCTTACCATTAACCTTCCGGAAGAATACTCCAGCCGGATCATCGACATGGTCACCAAACGGAAAGGAGAAATGACCATGATGGAAAGCAAAAACGACCGGATGCATCTGGAATTTAATATTCCATCACGTGGTATTATCGGCCTGAATAATGCTGTTTTAACAGCTTCTGCCGGTGAAGCGATCATGGCTCACAGATTCCTTGAATACCAGCCATGGAAAGGGGAGATAGAAAAAAGGCTGAATGGTTCTATCATTGTTATGGAAACCGGAACAGCATTTGCCTATGCATTAAATAATCTTCAGTCCCGAGGTCGTTTCTTTATTTCACCGCAGGAAGAAGTATATGCAGGACAAGTCGTAGGAGAACACTCAAAAGAAGGAGATTTAGTAGTAAACGTAACTAAATCCAAGAAACTGACCAATATGCGTGCCTCCGGCTCTGATGAGAAAACAGCGTTAGCACCTCCGATTGTATTTAGCTTAGAGGATGCGCTGGAATACATTAAAGCAGATGAATATGTGGAGATCACTCCTAACTATATGCGTATGCGAAAGATCCTGTTAGACGAAAACGAACGAAAAAGACAAAACAAGCAAAACTAACATGTTTTCTATATTACGAATAGCCCCGAAAATCTTTTATAAACAGGTTTCCGGGGCTATTTATATATTAATTCAAAGATAAAGCATAATTACATAACCCGACCATTTGTTGGGTATCACTAAAATCTATAGTATTAGCTTCGACATAGGCCTTGAGCTGTGTTTTATGAGCAGGGAAAAGATTATAAAACTGAGTGAGGTTCATCACTTTTTTCTTTTTCTTACCCATTTCTATTTGGTAAACCATCTTTACTCCATCCAGTTTCTTTTTTTCTCCTGCCAGAAAGTGAGTCAATCCGCCAGACTCAATCCGTGAATAGGACTCCACAGCAGTCGTATGAGATTTACCTCCATAACCGGCATTCTTTCCTTCATCCTTGATCTTCCCCTGATAATAAACCCAAATACCAGGACTGAACTGCAATACTTCGATCGCTTCCATTTTATTGGATATATAAAAAATTCTCTTATCTACCTTTATAGCACTTATTTTATTAATCTCTCCAAATTCCATCGGTTTATTGTCGTTCAGAGCGTCTAAGAAAAGGAATCGCTTCATTAAAAGATTATAATTCACAGGAACCTGAAACTGTTTACCATCTTTATATATGACAATCGCATCCTGATAACCATCAAAAAGATATTCGGAGGGATCAGCATTATATTGAGGAAAGACATGTATAATCCCCGTCAATAACAGACTAAATATAATAAAGAGTTGTCTCATATGAATTCTTTTTACTCTATTAATACCAAGGCTTTTACAAGATCGTAATAAAAACAATAAGAACAAAGAAAAGGACAAAAAAATAAGAGCTACCCATATGGGTAGCTCTTATCCTCTATTGTTTGTAATACCGTTACTTATTTCACAGCATTTACGAAATCTGAGTTAGTTGCATATTTAGCAAATTCCAGATCAATAGCCGCTTCTTTAGCTAAAGAACGGTCTTTTGCGATGGCAGCTTTCAGGTTGTTAACAACTCCGTTAGAATCGTTCGTACGAGCAGCAACGATTGCTTTCAGATAATCAGTGATAGCATCCGGATTGGATACTCCACTTAATGTCTGCTGAGCCTTGCTATAATCTTTTACCAAGATCTGAGCCAGGGCAGCATTGTTTGTTTTAACTGAACCGAAAGAGTTAACAGCTTTCGCATATTCACCCTGTTGCAGATAAAGAACACCTAATGCTTCGCTTAATTCAGCTACACCTGAAGCATTTCCGAACAATTGCTGAGCTTTGTCTTTATCACCTTTTGTAAGAGCGATCAAACCTAAGTTCATGTTCGCTTCGTTGTTTGCTTTTACAGAGTTAGATTTGTTGAACAGCTCTTCTGCTTTTGCCAGGTCACCTGCACGGAAACGCATCATACCGATGTTATTCCATGTACGGTAGCAGTTAGGATACAGTTCGCTTGCTTTTACATAAATAGCTTCTTTTTCAGAAGGATTATTAGTTAATGTAGCAGCATACAGAATTTCTTCGATGTTCAGTTCTGCCGGATTGCTCTTCGCTAATGCACTGATTTCATCATCAGATTTACCAATGATCTCGATGTTAGCAGTCAAACGGGAACGACGTAACTGAGGTAAGATCTCATCTGCCAATACACTGAATACAGCAGAGATATTCTTAATTTCCTGCTCACGTTGTTCAGGATCACTATACATAGAAAGAACGCGAAGAACCAGGTCTTTATCCTGAATGTTGGATTTAGATACCAATTCGCGGAAACCATCCCAGTCCTGAGCAGTATAACGTGCGTCAACAGGAACATCCACTTTTTCTTTCTTCAATTCTCTTTCCAGATATTTTGAAGTGTTCTTTTCACGTCTTTCAGCCAGACCAGTGTTCAGTTTTACACCACCATCAGGAGATGCATACGCTGAAATTTCGATTGCCACATTACGGTTCGCAGCTTCATCTGAACTTTTAACTAAAGATTTCCAGTCAGCAATTTCAGATTTGTTCAACTCTTTTGAACGAAGCTCAGCCTGTTGGATAAGGAACATGATGTTTGCATCATGAGCTTCTCTGATGATCCGTTGGAATTTGTCTGCTGCGATAGCTGCAGTAGCAGTTCCTGCATCCGCTAATTCAGAGGTTGCAATCACACCTTCACCGATTTTTACATCTGGCAATTTAACGGTTTTGTTTTTGATCTTTGCATCAAAAGTAAGATACAACACTGATTTCTTCATTTCAGGTTTGTAGTTGAAAGAAGAGGTCATTGTTACGTTACCACCCGCTTTTTGAGCGATTACCTGATTGTTACCTCTCACTTTCTCACCTTGGTAAGTATAAGAAGTTCCCCATGCTTCTCCACCTTCATAACGAAGAACCGGAGTTACGGTTACAGTAGCCTTTTTGTTAAACCATTTTGTAGGAAAAGTTGCATTGATTGTTACAGGCACTTTACCGCCAATAGCTTCCAAGGGTTGTGGCTCAGCTTTGATGTATTCCTCAGCTAACGGTTTCAACTTGTTAGAACAAGAAGAAAGGGTTAAGATGGCTGCCATTATGAAAAATGGCATTAAAAACTTTTTGTTCATAATTGGATGTAAGTTTAAGTTGTTACTTATTTATTTATGTTCAATTTCTTTGTTAATCGAGTCTAATTCATCAATATGCAAAACTAAACCATTTTATCGTTATGAATAGCAAAGATAAGATAAAATCTTACTAATTAATACTTATTAATGAATATAATCTTCATTTTGCATATCATTTTTCTTATTTATATCTTTCTATGCGTATTTTATAATAAAAAACAAGCCGGTAATCATTAAAAAATGATGATTTAAGTGTCAAAAAGAATAATTCCACC